>NZ_LGHK01000029.1 GCF_001908235.1 Bradyrhizobium sp. NAS96.2 | reverse complement strand
CCGAGCGGCTGCGCGGCATCGCGCTCAGCCATCGCGACTGGGTGATCGCCGACGGCGGCCGCGCGCGGCTGCGCGCGCAATGGCGCGAGCTGTTCAAATCGTTCGACGCAGTGATCTGCCCGATCATGCCGACGCCGGCCTATCCGCACGATCATTCGCCCGATCAGGAGCAGCGCAAGATCCTGATCGACGGCGAGCCGCACGTCTACACCGACCAGCTCGCCTGGCCCGGCATCGCGACCCTGCCCGGTCTGCCCTCGACCGCGATCCCGACCGGCTTTGCGCCCGACGGACTGCCGGTCGGCGTGCAGATCGTCGGCCCCTGGCTGGAGGACCGCACGCCACTCAAGCTCGCCGAGCTGATCGAGCGCGACTTCGGCGGTTTCGTGCCGCCGAAGATGTTCGATGACTAGGGTTCATCAATTGCAATATCCGTCATTGCGAGGAGCGAAGCGACGAAGCAATCCATATCTCGGCGAGCGGAGAGATGGATTGCTTCGCTGCGCTCGCAATGACGGGGGCGAAACGGGAGGAAACCAATGAGCACAGACCTGGAAGAGCTGACCAGGCTCAACAACGACTACGTCGACTCGGTGCAAAACTGCGACGTCAAGCGCTTCGATGAAATCCTGGCGCAGGACTTCTACGCCACCAATCCCGACAAGAGCCTCGTCGATCGCTCAGCCTTCCTGAAGCAGACGGCGATCCCGGTGAAGATCAAGGGCCTGAAGGCCGAGGACGTCAAAATCCGCATTCTCGGCGATTTCGCCATCATCCACGCCCGCACCAGCTATCTCAACGCCGACGGCGAGCAGGCCTATGGCCGCTACACCGATTGCTGGGCGAGGCAGAACGGAAAATGGCTCGCGGTGTCTGCGCACGTCGCTCGGTGAGTCCGACCGCAACCTGAACTGTCGTCCCGGCGCAGGCCGGGACCCATAACCACCGCTACTTGGGATGAGCAAAGAAAGTCGTCCATCGCTGTGCCCAAAGCACGGCCGCGGCGTATGGGTCTCGGCTCCCGTGCGCAATTGTGCACTAGGCCGGGACGACACAATCTCAACTATCGAACATGATCACGCTGCGCAGCGTCTTGCCGGCCTTCATGTTGGCGAAGCCCTCGTTGATCTCAGAAAGCTTCAGCTTGGCCGAGATCCAGTCTTCCAGATGCAGCTTGCCGCGCATGTAGAAGTCGACGAGGCGCGGCATGTCGACGCGGAAGTGGTTGGACCCCATCGACGAGCCTTGGATGCGGCGCTCGCGCAGGAAGTCGAAGCCGTGCAGCTCGATCTTCTGGCCGAACGGGATCATGCCGACGATGGTCGCGGTGCCGCCCGCCGCCAGCATGGCGAAGGCCTGCTCGGCAGTATCCTTGCGGCCGAGCACCTCGAAGGAGTGCTGCACGCCGCCGCCGGTGAGTTCGCGCACCTGCTGCACCACGTCGCCGCGGGCCGGGTCGACGATGTCGGTTGCGCCGAGCTTGGTTGCAAGCTGCAGCTTGGCCGGATTGGTGTCGATCGCGATGATGCGGCCGGCGCCGGCGATCTGTGCGCCGTTGATCGCCGCCATGCCGACGCCGCCGCAGCCGATCACGGCCACGGTCTCGCCGGCGGTCACCTTCGCGGTGTTCACGACGGCGCCGTAGCCGGTGATGACGCCGCAGCCGATCAGCGCGGCGAGATCGAGCGGCATCTCTTCGGTGGCACGAAGCCGCCGAATTCGCGCGCCGCTTCGCGGCTCCTCAGGATGACGGATTGAGAGACTTTACGATGGCGAAATCGCCGAGGATGCGGATTTTGACGTCCTCGGCCTTCAGGCCCTTGATCTTCACCGGGATCGCCGTCTGCTTCAGGAAGGCTGAGCGATCACGCTGGGTCCTAGGGGCCGTAACGTCGTCCTCGACAGGTTCGGGACGCCGCGGATCACCAAAGATGGCGTGACCGTTGCGAAAGAAATCGAGCTTGACGACAGGTTCGAAAATATGGGCGCGCAGCTGGTTAAGGAAATCGCGTCAAAGACATCGTACCTGGCGGGTGACGGCACGACGACGGCAACCGTACTTGCCCAGGCAATCGTCAAGGAGGGGGCCAAGGCTGTAGCCGCGGGCATGAATCCGATGGACGTGAAGCGCGGGGTTGACCTGGCAATCGATGTAGTTGTCGAAGACCTCAAGGAAAAGTCCAGGAAGGTAGCCTCGAGTGAGGAGATTGCTCAGGTTGCCACGATCTCGGCCAACGGCGATACAGAGATCGGCCGGCTGATCGCAAATGCCTTGGAAAAGATTGGCAGCGAGGGCGCCATTACCGTCGAGGAAGCAAAGTCGCTCGAGACGGAGCTTGAGGTGGTGGATGGGATGCAGTTCGATCGTGGCTACATCTCACCCTATTTCATTACCAATGCCGAAGAGATGCTGGTCGAGTTTGCATAAGCGAATTGGGACACGGCCAATCGTGACGCAGGGTTGGCTCTCCAAGTGCGGCCCCAGCTTGTTACGCTGGGGCCGTTTTGATTGCGCGGAACATTTGCGGGGCGCGCGGGACCCTAGGATACAAAGAAAGCGTCGCCGAGCGGCGGTACGATCGCTGGCGACGCTTAGTAGTCACCGGGGTGGATGTGGACAGCTATTCCCCGGGTTACCTCTTGGGCAGCATAAGTCGTGCCAGCGCTTATGTGCCGAGTTGGGGCACCAGAATGTTTTATGGGGTCATGATTCCGGGGCGCTCCCGGGAGAAATCGGGACACTCCGATGGAGTGCCTCGTTTGAGTAATCATCCATAGATGAACTTGGGGCGTAGACTGTCTTTGTCCCATAGGGCCATGCCTCCCCCCGGTGGAAGCCCGTGGAGCAGGCGGCCCCACCTAGCGGACGTAACTAGATGGGGCCGCCGAGCGCAGAACATTTGCGGGGTCATAGATTCGGAAGGGGCGAGCGACGCCATTCTCGCGCTTGCGAGGTGCCGCTGGAGATCAAGAGGCCGCCAACTTCTGCAAATCCCAACCACGACCTGGAAATTCGCCTGCCGACTCCTCGGCCGCGAGCGCGCCGCAAGCGCTGTCGCGCTGATCTTTGAAAAGCACCACGCCGGCGTCATCGAAAATCCGGGCGCCTACCTCAACGGCCTGATCACCCAGGCCGAAAACGGAAATCTCAATTTCGCCTCGTCGCTATTCCACTGGAACAAGCCGCGCAAAAACGCCAGCACTCACCCGAGGAGACAACCTTGGAATTAACCGGCGCTCACAAAAGAACAGGCGGCTGAGGAAGCGACCTCCACCGCCTGCTCCGTCGTGACCGAGCAGGTCACTCATTGCGAACGTCATCCCCGCTGAGTCAGTCGAAAATGACCCGATGATGATGGATCTAAAGCAACCGCTGAAGCGGGGCGATAAGGTCCGGTCACGCTCGAGTTCGAAAAAGGCGGCAAGGCGGCGATCTCCCTCGATGTCGAGGGCGTCGGCGCGCCGGACCGGCGGGCGGCTCAAGTATGGGCGCAAGATGCAGATGAAGAAGATGCCCGATCATTCCGGCATGAAGATGTGAAAACTAGGAGGCCTCACCGGCTTCGCCAGCAGCAGGTGATCCGCGAAGGTCAGGTATTGGCCCCCTTCGCGACACCGGGGCGCCGTTGGGCGAACGGCTCAAGCTTCCCGACTGAAGCCGTCCGCCGCCAGCGTGATCTTGTGCGCGGTATGGTCAATGGTGATGCAGTTTATCCTTGCCGGCGCGCCGCTGGTCCTGAAGAACAGTTTGTGGCCGAGCTTTAGCTCGGCGTCGATGCGGTGGTGCCCTTTGATAAGCATGCCGTCGCGGTTGGTCTCGCCGACTTCAATGCCGGCTTCGTTTACGATTGTTCGGATCATAGCTTCGTTCACGATTTTTTGGATCATTTCGCCTCTGCGTTTCAGCGCAGCCGCCACGGTGCGCAGTCTATCCAACCTTATGCTGGCCCCCGCGTTCCAATCGTGGGCCAGCAAGTCCTCAGCGAAGCGAACCGTCACCGCGGCATTGTGGTCGTCGCTGGCGTGGGACGCCGACTATAGGCGGAGGGCTTGCACGGCCCCGGCCTCGCCTGACATGGCACGCTGCGGACTACCGAACTGGTCTATCATGATCCATTCGCGGTCAAGTGTCGGCTCATAGAGATCGAAGCCGTCAGGGCTGGAAGCGACGACCGGCATCTCCGGATCGAGCTTCTTTAGCTCATCTATCAGGTCTTTGACTTTCATGGGCTTGCTCGTTGCTGGAATGCGCCGCTGTGCCGGAGCGCTCCAAGACCTCGGCCATGATGGCCTCGCAGTCCTGCGTCGTCAGGTACAGCAGCAATAGCTCAGCCCTCAGCGCGGCGGCATGAGTTTGACAATGGCCCGCGGGCAGGGAGTGCATCGCTGATTTTCGGCATCAGCGCCTCCAGTCCAACGCACCGGCCTTATTGACGTTCCTCTCAGCCGTTCTCGCTTCGGTTATTCCCGTTTCGCCGCGCTCGGCTGCGACCGCGACTTCCGGTCTTGGTCCAAAGCTGCTGATCGGCTTGCTCGGCATTTACGTCGACTGCTGGAGGGGCACCAGACCAGCTCGCCGAGCTGGGGCATGACCGAGTGTGACCCAACGCGGACGCGAAGTCCTCCTCGACGCGCGCTTTCGTGTGATTGAACAATCGAGGCTCGCAGAACGCGTTTCGACGCACGGCGTTTCACCGATGGCATTGCTCGTCCCTGTTCGGCCGAGCCGTCTGTGTTGTCCAAGGCGGCTCAACGTCGCGGTTCTTTGCCATGCTCGGCACCCGGAACGATTGACGGTGTGCGCTCCTCTAATTCCCGGAGCCGTTCGATTTGCGTTTTAAGGCTCTCCGGTTGGTCTGGCTCAGGCTTCAGCGCCGCCCGCAGTCTCTCGCCAATTGCCTTAGCAATTGCTCGGCTGTGTTTGTGGTCTATGTCAATGCTGTGGGCCATAACGAACCCTCTTGAGGAAACTGCGCCTGCCCCTCCCGCAGCTTCTCCGCCTTCGAACACGGCTGCCCTTCCTAAATGAAACTGGAGACCGCCGGTTTTGGTTATCTGCGCGAGCGCTTGTTTTTGAGAACAGCGGGTCCCTGCAGTAGGACCTTTGGCTATCCGCGACAATGCGCCGTGTAGTTGACGGCGAGCGACGGTCTCATGCATCCAAGTCGCGCCGAGGCGCTTCGTTCCTGATCTCCTTGCCATTACGGCGGATAGTTCCGGCTTGCTGCCCACCACCCCCATTCCAGATGTTGTCGCGACCTAGACGGCCTTCGGCGCCAACGGCGGCGGCGGTGTACGGCTCGTCGGGGCTGCGCCTGCTCTGGCGTCCCAGCCTGACCACAGGTGTCGTGGGCTCACGCGCTGGACTTCAGTCCGGGTCATGGAGGTCGGGCTTTGGGCCCATCGCGACAAATCTCACACGCCCCGAGGAGGTCCGCTCTTGGGGGCAGAGCCGACTAGATTTGCTCGCCGCAGGTATTGCGGATCTTGAGAAATAGGCTCAGCTATCAATAAGCGACATTCGGTTGGTGCGAAGAAAAGGCACGGGTCTCGGCGACCACCGCTCGGCATCCGCGAGCGCCCTTCGCGCCGATTACCTAGCGAATGCAATCGAACGAGATCGTGCCCCAGCGTGGAAAAGCGTAGTTTTGGTGCCCAGGGAGGGAAACATACGGACTCACCGACACGACGAGCCGTTGTTTATCCTTAGCATGGTGGCGTGAGCGCTTGGCATTGGCGAGGCCGAGGTCACCATCGCCGATTGCGTGGCCACGGCGTTGGTCGAGTTCGCGTATCCGTTCTATGGCGTAATGCTCCCTGCCGACTGCCCTATCTCCAATGGTATTTGCAGATGAGTGCGCGAGCGCCGACGCAGCCGCTGAAGCACCCGTGTGATATGTTGGCGCTTGCGCGGGTCCTCCTGAACAGACACAGATTTTCATTAGCAAATTGGGCGACGGGGCTGGGTCGGGCGTAACGACCGCGATGTCGAAGCGTTCCATCGAACGTTCGATCATACGTTTAGCGGCGAGGACAGCGGGCACGCTGGGGCGGGTCCGCGCGCTTGAGCGCATGGCCGAAGCCGAAGACAACGCACAAGAGCCTCATGACGAAGCCAGGGACGTCAAGATTGACGCTATTTCGTCAATATGATTAGTCTGGCATAAGAGGAACACCATCATGCCGCTAGAGTATTGGACGGCGAAGCAGTCAGCCGACTTCCTGGGAATCCGCCCGGCGAGCCTTTATGCCTATGTCAGCAGGAAGGGCATACGCTCCGTGGCTGTGCCAGGCACGCGCGAGCATCGTTACCTGCGCTCGGATATTGAAGGGGTGCGTAAGCGCAAGGGGCGAACTGTGCCGTCGGATGACGGCATGGAGCTGAAAAGTGCCATTACGCTGATTACCGAGGACGGCCCCTATTACCGCGGGCAATCGGCCTCGAAGCTCGCACACTCCGCCACGATCGAGACCGTGGCAGCATTGCTCTGGGATGTTGATGAAGCCGTCTTTGACGAGGAGCCGCCAGCAGCCGATCCTGCGATTGCGGAATTGAACAGGCATCTCGTCGGAGCGCCGGCCATGCACCGGGCCTTAGCGCTGTTTCCGTTTCTGGAAGAGTCGACCCCCCGTGCCTTCGACCTTTCGCGTGAAGGAATGGCGTTGACGGGAACTCACATCATGCGGTGGCTTGCGGCAATTATGCTCCGCCAGTCTGCGGCGCGTTCCGAGCCCATTCATGCCCAATTCGGCAAAGCGCTCAATCTCAACGAGAGACTTAGCGAGCTTCTGCGCAGGCTGCTTGTGCTATCCGCCGACCACGGCTTTGAGGAGGCCACCTATGCCGTGCGCTATGTCGCGAGCACGGGTGTTACTCCGTGGAGGATTGTCGCAACGGGGCTTTCCGTCACCACCGGCAGAGCTAGCAAATTTGGGCGCAACGATGCCGTGCGTCGACTGCTGGCCGAGATTGTCGCAAGCCGCGACGGAACGCAGCCCGTCCTGGAACGCATCAAGGGTAACGAGGATATTCCGGGATTCGCCAGCGTCGTTTACCCCAAGGGAGATCCTCGCGCGCGCGCACTTCTGGACCATTGCGATGAAGTCATGGCCGGCGACAAGGAGTACAAAATGCTGAAGCGTGCACTGCAGACCGCAAACGAATACAAGGGGCTGCAGCCGAACTTCGCCCTGGCAACGCTTTTTGCGGATATGAAGTTCAGGAGCGCTAGGAAGAGCAGGACGCAGAACGCCGATTTCTCGGAAACACCCTTCATCGTGGGCCGCACAGCCGGCTGGATCGCGCATGCCATCGAGCAGTACGCCCTTGGTGAAACCGGCCGCCGCACCGTCGATTACCGCGGCCTCTTGCCGATGCCCGCCTGATCGACGACGCGATTGGTTGCGAGCCGGGTCAGACAGCTGCCGCAAGATCGGGACGACCGGACGCTTCCTTCAGTTGTCGCATCGCTGCGGGAATTCTGCCCGGCGTCAGGCTCTGATGAGGGTCTTGCGGATTGCGCCGTGCTAGAACACCGCACCGATTGCAAAGGAAGCGATCGAGCGGTCGATCAACGTGTTGTAGTCACCGCCCCAAACGGGAGAGTAGGAGAGCTCGATATAAAGCGTCTTCTTGTAGTCGAGCCTTAGGTCCAGAATTGCCTGGTTTCGACCCTGATTGATCGCGCCATCATAGGACCAGCCTTTCAGGTCCGCGCGATAGGTGATTGAGGGTGTAAGATCGAAGTCTGAGCCCCAGATGTTCTTGTAGAGCAGCGCAAACCGGGCCGCGACGCCCCAGGCATCCGGAGTTACGAACCCGTTGTTGGCGCACCCCACGGGCATTTTGTTCGAGCAGACCCCATTGATGGCGGCCTGACCGTAGGTCTCGGAGCGACCGAAGCGCAGATAGTCGAGACCTGGCAGGTCGAAGACGTGCTTAAGCGAGCTCTGCGCGATGAACGTCGCAGTATCCGCGCCGAGCACATTCTTGAATCTCTGCAGGACCCCGACGTCGCTTTGCAGCGTTTTGAACTGCTCATAACCGCTGACGTAGCCGCCCGGCCCAATATTCCTGAACTTGTCGAACATACCCGGCATGACCGTGTTCGTCGCCAGAATGCCGGGGGTCTTCCAGCTGTTCACTTCCAGCACTGTGATGTCGGACAGATTGTAAGAAACTGGTTGGTTGAACCGGAACGTCTCTTCACCAAAGAAAGTGGTGCCAGTCGCCCTCGCATTGGTCTTCCAGTCAAATGCGAGGGTATCGATCCCCTTGACGTATTCGTCATAGTAGACCGGGTTCGTGGCCGCAGCACCTGGGTTGACCGAGAGTGGAACGAAAAGCGTCTTGTTGGTCAGAGGATCAAGCTTCGACGCAAAGCCCGAAGCCACCGGTTGGCGCCAGTCTGTCTTGGTGTAGTACAGGGAAACGTCTGTCGCGATCGGCGTGATGGTGTAACCTGCACCTACACCGAATTGACCATGGTCGGCAGGATCTGGCATCGGAATCCGGGCAAAGTACTTGCCCGCGGCGATCAGGCCAGCCGAGTTGCCCGGGCCTGAGCCGATCGTGGCAAAATTGCACCCTGGCGCGATGAAATTGGAAGTCGAGAAGAAGGTGCCGCAAGGATCGATAACGCTGTGGACGAATTCAGCTTGCCAAAACCCTTCCAGACGCAAGTCAGGAGTGACGTTCGTCTTCAGGAATAGCGCAGGGGAAGCGATCGTTGCGGTATTGGGAATGAAGTCTGGACGGAAAGCCGTGGGTGCCGGCACCTCCGCGCTCTCGAGCCCAATCGTCGTGCGGTGGAAATCCGCGAAGTTGTACGCGTTCACCGAGCTCGCAAGCCCTCCCGGGATTGCTGAACGCTGCCCCCAGGGGATGATCTGGTAGCCTGCCTTGACGAGGCTCGGCAGCCCTGCGAGATCAAAGTTCGCATAGCCATAGGCCTCCTGAAAATTGGCGCCGGAAAATTTCGCCAGGGCGTCAAATCCGAGATCGCTGAGAGGCGCTCCCGGCTTGTATCCGTTCGGCCCGTTTCCGAAGAGCGCGGGAGCATACATTTGCGTGAAATCGGTCCACGCCTTTGCCTCGACAAACACTCCGAAGCGATTAGCATAGTTGAAATCCGCGCTCAGGATGCCCTTGAGTTGGCTCGAGACGGGATCGCCCTTCGCATAATTGAGATCACCGTCAGAACCTCCGCGCGATCCAGGGGGCACGTTGTTCGGTTTGCCGGCATTGGAGTTGCTCAAGGTCGTCGTTAGCGTCGGGTTCCTGTCGTCCGTCCGATAGCTCTGCCCGAAGGTGAGAGCTCCATGAGTCGTGACGTCGATTTCTCCGATGTTGAATTGTTCCGCCCGGGCCTGCCCGTGCCAGAGCACAAAACCAAATACCAACGCCGAATGGATTAGAAATCCACGCTTCGCATCGCCCCGCATAACATTCCCCCTAGCGGCTCCACCTGGAATTTTTTTGTTCGAGTCCGTCGTTCTTGACACAATCAATACATACGCGAGTTACGTGATCAAGATTGACGTCTTTTCGTCAATGTCAGCCCCAGGGGACACGCATTCGCTGAGGCGCGAGGAAGCTGCTCGCACGTGGCGGCTCATTGAATCATTGAGCGCGGGGTTCCACGGATTGCGGATGAGAAGCGAGTGAGGGCCTAGAAAGCGCCTCAGGGCGTATCCTTGGGACGGCTCGGCTTGGAAACGATTGAGGTCGGTTGAGCGAGCCTTCCCAGCAAGCTCCAGGTACGCGACCTCTTGACGATCCAGGCGAGCGTCGCTCTGGCCAGAACCAACCGTCGGTTAGCGAACCAGGAAGCAGTCGAAGCTGCGCCGGGAGGCGCCGTCCTTCACCCCAGGGCGCGCGCGATCTCTCTGCCGCAAGCAATCGTGTCGGCCGTTCCACCGAGATCCTGCGTACGCAATCTCGAATCCGACAGCACGATCTCTATGGCCTGAACAATCCCTTTGGCGGCTTCGCTCTCGCCCAGATGATCCAGCATCATCGCTGCAGACCAGATCTGCCCGACCGGATTTGCGATGCCCAGGCCGGCAATATCGGGAGCAGAGCCATGAACCGGTTCGAAGAGCGACGGAAATCGGCGCTCGGGATTGATACTGCCGGATGGGGCGATTCCGATTGTACCGGTACATGCCGGACCGAGGTCCGACAGGATGTCGCCAAACAAATTGGACGCAACGACCACGTCGAACCGATCCGGATTCAATACGAAATGCGCCGTCAGAATGTCGATGTGGTATTGATCGGATCTGACGTCGGGGAAGTCTTTCGCGATTGTCTGCAGGCGCTCGTCCCAATACGGCATCGTGATGCAGATTCCGTTTGATTTGGTCGCCGACGTCAGGTGCTTGTCGGCGCGACTGCGCGCCAGTTCGAAGGCAAAGCGCAGGATGCGGTCGACGCCAATTCGGGTCATGATGGTTTCCTGAAGAACCATTTCTCGATCGGTCCCGGGAAACATTCGGCCGCCGATCGAGGAGTACTCGCCCTCGGTATTTTCGCGCACAACCAGGAAATCGATGTCCCCGGGTTTGCGATTCGCCAGAGGCGACGGTACGCCCGGCATCAAACGCACCGGCCTGACATTGGCGAATTGGTCGAATTCCCGGCGAAGCTGGATCAGCGAGCCCCACAGCGATACGTGGTCAGGAACAAGTGCCGGCCAACCGACCGCTCCAAAGAAGATCGCGTCATGACCGCCGATTTGTGACTTCCAGTCCTGCGGCATCATCACCTTGTGCTTCAGGAAGTAGTCGCAGGAGGCGAAGTCGAAATGATCAAATCTCAGTCGAAAATCGAATTTGGCCGCTGCAGCTTCGAGCACGCGCAAGCCTTCCGGAACGACTTCCCTGCCGATGCCGTCGCCCGGAATGACCGCTACTCGATAGCTTCGGTTCGTGGAGCGCATCTATTTCGATCTCGTGACTAAGAGGCGTTCTCGTGCGCGACTGCGCTCTGCCGCCCGTCCGCGACGACGCAGGAGGCCGGTGGTGTATCGCCGCCAAGGACAGCAACGACGCACTCCGCTGCCACTCGATTTGTGCGGCCCAGTCCGTCAGTTGTAGATGCGCCGACATGGGGCGTCGCCACGACATTTGGGAGGCTAATCAGTTCGCGAGTCACTTCGAGGTAGCTCGGATCAGATTCACTGACGAAGACGTCCAGCCCGGCTCCGGCCAATCGCTTTTCTTT
The DNA here is from genome assembly GCF_001908235.1 of Bradyrhizobium sp. NAS96.2. Taxonomy (GTDB): domain Bacteria; phylum Pseudomonadota; class Alphaproteobacteria; order Rhizobiales; family Xanthobacteraceae; genus Bradyrhizobium. The sequence continues at coordinate 14,383 of NZ_LGHK01000029.1, read as the reverse complement.
CAGAGCGGCAAGAAGATCGCGGTCCTCGACCAAGCCTCCCCTGGCGGCGTTGATAAGGAAAGACGTAGGCTTCATGTGCCGGATCGTCTCTTCCCGGGCCAGAAATCTCGTCGTCGGTGTCAACGGCGCATGGATCGTCAGATAATCACTGTGTGCAAAGATCGCGGCAAGGTCGACGTATTCGACGGCTCCCTCAGCCGCGAGCACCTTGTCGCAGACCTCGTCATAGGCAAGCACCCTCGCCTCAAAGCCCTTCAATCGCCGGACCACGCCGCGGCCGATCCGCCCCAAGCCGACGACCCCGACCGTTTTCCGGTATAAATCAGTCCCGAGCGGAATGGCCCATGATCCTGCCTCCAGCCCCGCTTGGCACTCGCGGAAGCGTCGAGCTACAGCTATCATCAGGCCGATCGTTAGATCGGCAACGGTCGCATCGTTCGCGCCAGCGGCAATTGTGGCAACACGGCCGAGGTCACGCACCGCATCAAGGTCGATGCGCTCGTATCCGACGCCGCGCCGCGAGACCACCTGAAGATCGGGAAGCGCTGCAAGCAGTTCGCGCGTCACCCACGCATGACCAACGATCCAGCCGGAGGCCCCCTGTAGGAGCCGCACCATTGTCTCGAGCGGCAGGTCACCGTCGCCCTGCCCAGGTGGAAGATCGGCTAGAACGGCCTCGCAACCATTCGCGGCAAGATAATCGATCGTTTCGGCGTCGAAGAACCGTTGGGTTACGACAACCTTGTGCTTGCCGGCTTGAAGGGTGTTCATGTGGCGACGGTCTCATAAGAGATGTCGACCACGAGGTTCGCCTTGGCGTCGACTGAGGCCACGCAATCCGGTCCGATCGTGAATGTGGTTTCGCGCTCCTCGAATATTGCGGGCCCTTGCACGACGTCACCGCACTTCAGCGCGTAGCGGTCATAAACCGTGGCAGACAAGGGGCCAAAGCCCGGAAAGTCCACGATTCGCTCGCCCCGTTCTGGAGGAGACTCGACCGAGGAATAGGCAAGGCTGAGTTCCTGAGGGGATCGGGACGCGTTCAAGCGCCAGCTGACCACCTCAACTGGCACGCCTTCGGCGACGTGATCGAACAGGGCGGCGTAGGTCGTGTTAAATCGACGCCGGATATCATCCATGTGCTCGCTTCCCAACGGACCGGGAGGCAACGTTACGGTGATCTCGAAACCTTGCCCGATGTAGCGCATGTCCGCCTGCCACTCGATTTGAAGGGCTCCCGGATCCGACTCACCGGAATCCAGCAATGATCGAGCACGACGTTCCATTTCCAAGAAGAGCCGATTGACGTGCTCCCAATCGACGCGATCAAGCCTGACAAGGTAGCTGCGGGACTCCTCTACCGCGGGTGCTGTCACGAGGAACCCGAAGGCGGAAATGACGCCAGCCCCCATCGGCACGATCACCCGTGGCACTTTCAAGAGCTTGGCGAGCCCATAGGCATGAACCGGTCCCGCGCCCCCAAAAGCGAGCATCGTGTACTTCTGGGGATCTTTTCCGCGTTCCGCGAGATGCATGCGCGCCGCTGCGGCCATGCTGTCGTTCACAATGCTTTGGATTCCTCGGGCGGCGCGGTCCACACTGATGCCAAGAGGATGAGCCAGCTTGCCCGACATGGCGCTGCGGGCCGCATCTAGGTGTAGCTCCATCTCGCCCCCCAGAAAGAACTCTGGATCCAGATAGCCCAACAAGAGATCGGCATCCGTGACTGTCGGCTCGGTACCGCCCTGGCCGTATGCGACCGGCCCGGGGAACGAGGCTGCGCTACGCGGGCCCACCTTCATGAGACCCATCGCGTTGACGCTCGCGATCGATCCGCCGCCCGAACCGATTTCGATCATGTCGACGACCGTCACCTTCAGGGGTAAGCCGGATCCTGGCTTGAATCGTTCGAGACGGCCCGCCTCGAAGTCGTGTCTGACGTGGGGCCTTCCATGCTCGATGAGACACAGCTTGGCAGTTGTCCCGCCCATATCGAAGGATATGACGTTGTGCTCTTTCGCATGGCGCGCGAAGTAGGACGCGGCCATCGCGCCGGCGGCGGGTCCAGACTCGATGAGACGAACCGGAAACCGCTTCGCTTCGTCTAACGTCGTCAGGCCTCCTCCCGATAGCATGATCAACAGATCACCTTCGAAGCCGATGGCAAGGAGATCGCCGGCGAGGCTTTCCAGGTAGTCGTGAACGCGAGGCTGAACGTAGGCGTTTACGCACGCCGTGTTGGTCCGCTCGTACTCCCTGATTTCAGGAGCGACCGCCGAAGAAATTGTCACGAGAAGGTTGGGAAACAGACCCCGCACGATCTCGAGCGCTCGCAGCTCGTGAGCCGGGTTGCGATAGGCATTCATGAAGGCGATCGCGAGCGCCTCGATCTCCTGCTCGCGAACGAGGTATTCGACCTCGCGCTCCAATACTCTCTCATCGAGCGGCTGCCATTCGCTGCCATCTGCAAGAATCCTTCCGGGTACCCCACGGCGCCGCTGACGCGGCACAATCACCGGAATCGGAGGCTGAAACAGATTGTTGACGTCGTAACGGGTCTCGCGCCCCATCTCCAGCACGTCAGTCATTCCCTTCGTGCCAATCAAACCCACCCTGGCACCCGTACGCTCCAGCACCGTATTCGTGATCAGAGTGGTGCCGTGCACAATGCTCCGGATTTGCCTGGCCTCCGTCCGCGTCTCCCGCAGCAAGCGGTGGATGCCCTCGATGATGGCACGGCCGGGCTTCTCATGGGTCGTCAGGAGCTTCGCCGTACGCGTGATGCCACGATGCCCATCGTGGAACACGAAGTCCGTGAATGTGCCACCAACGTCGACGCCGATTCTAGCAGTCCTCATCATCGTCAGCCCACTCCACCGAGCTCAAAACCGTAATCGCGATGAGCACCGTCAGCCGTGATCTTTCCTTCGATCAGGTCGCGTTCGATATCGCCCGCCGCGCGCTCGCTTGGTGGACCAAACCCTCCGCCGCCGGCAAAATGAAACGCGATCCTCGCTCCGGGAGCCAACTTGGTGCGGGATTTCAGGCCCACACTCTTCGATCCATCAATCTGCGCGAGAGCGCAGGCGCCTGGACGTCCTCCCTCGATACCAAGCGCCGGATGGCGCTCGCGGTCACCCAAGATGATCACTGAGATCGGCTTGCTTGACGTGTTTTGGACTTCGCAAACCTGGCCTAGACCGCCTCGAAACCGACCTGCGCCTCCGGAATCAGGCCTGAGCTCTTTTCGCAAGAACAGGAGCGGCGACACGGCCTCGAGCGCCTCAAGGCTTCCGGCGCCGGAATTGGTCGGGAATGCCGTGGTCGACAGGCCATCGGTTGAGGCCGACGCCCCCATTCCAGCGCTGGCAAAAAGAATCGTCGAGAATGGTTCGCCTCGTCCGTCTTCGCCGGCGAACATCACGCGCAGCGCCGGCGCACCACCGCTGTCGGCAATGATCCTGTCTGGCAGCACGCCGGCAAGCGCCTGATAGATTGCGCAGCTCAGCAGGTGGCCGGACAGATGCCGCGCCGCAACGGCGGCCGGGAAACGGGCGTTGATGATCGTCCCCTCCGGCGCGGTCACCGTGATGGGACGGTACGATCCCTCGTTCCGCGGCGTATGAGGATCAAGCAAACATTTCAGCGGGTAGATCGAATAAGCCTGGGTATAGTTGAGCGTGCAGTTCGTCATATGGCCGTTCTGTGGAGAGCTTCCCTCATAATCGACCACCATGCTGTCGCCTTCGACTGCGACGCGGCATGCAATATGCGTCGGATGCCCCTCGATGCCGTCAGCGTCGATTGCTGAGCGATAGGTCCCGTCGGGCAGGCTGCGGATGGCCGTGCGCATGGCGCTTTCCGAGCAGCCGAGAATTTGCCGCGACAGCGCGACGAAGTCGGTGAGACCGCATTCCTTCAAGAGGTCGACGGCACGCCTGCGACAGACGGCGTTTGCAGTGACTTGCGCTTCGAGGTCGCCCCGCACCAATTGCGGCAGTCTCACGTTGTTGAGGAACAGCTCAAGCATTCCCTCGTTGCGGTCTCCGGCGCGGTAAAGATGCATCGGAGGGATGTGGACCCCCTCCTCATAGATGTCCCGTCCGCCGGCGCTGCCGCCGATATCCGGCGTGTGAGCAGCGGTCCCAGAGAAGGCGACTAACTGCCCGCGATAAAAGATCGGCGTAACCATCGCGATGTCGGGCAGATGACCCGTCCCGATCCAGGGATTGTTGGTGATGACGCAATCCCCTTCCCGCCAAGTCTCCGGCGGGAACTTCTTGAGGAAATGCCGTGCGGTCCGCCCGAGCAGACCAGCAAACGCAGGGATGCCTCCACTGCATTCGGCCAACGTCTCTCCACGGACGTTCATCAGGCACGTGGCGTAGTCGTTCGACTCCCTGATGATTGGAGAAAAGGCGGTGCGGAGCAGCGCAGTCGCGGCCTCGTCCGCAACCGCGATCAGCCTGCTCCACAATATTTCCAGCGTGATTGCATCGAATTCTTGGGACATTGTTCTATGATTCCTCCCTGAGCTCCACTACAGAGCTCGCCGAAAAGAGCGGCCAAGAGCTCAATCGAGATCGATATCGAGCAGTCGCGCGAATTGCTGCCCGGAGTGAAGGTCGCGCTCGACGATTCCGCCCTGCGGCTGAGCGCGAGGACAGGAAATCTTCAACACATTGAGCGATTTGACCGGAAATTTCTTCAGCAGCGCCGGATCCGTGCCGAAGAGCCTGGCAAATAGAGGAGGCCCCAGCGCCTGGCTTTCCGCGTACCTGTCGAAATTCTGCGCACCGTCGAAGAAGAAGTCGAAGGTGACCCAGAACGGCCCCGCCTGTTTCGAGCGAACATGGCGGCAAACATCCTTGACCTTCACCATCTCAGCGGCCTCCAACCAATGACAAATCGATCCATTCCGTTCTGACCAACGCCATTGGATCGTCCACCTCGACGACATGGTTCAGCTTGAATTCATAGACTTGCCCCCGGGGTATCTCGGCCGGACTAAATGGGAACCCGTAGCTTGGCAGTTCCTTTCGTTCGACATTGGGAAAGTGAAAGAAATACGGATTGCAGGCCCTGGCGATCTGATTGGCCAGCTCCTGGGTACTCGCGGTCGCAACGAACATCACCGCGATTTCGCGGGGCGCGGCGGTCCCGGCCGGCACCTGTTCACCGGTCACCCCATTCCAGCCGTACATGCGCAGCGAGATGTTGAAGTCTCCCAGGATCTCCGGGGGAATTGACCGCTGGGTGCGTTTATTGAGCGCGTCGAGCAACCGATCGTGAAAGCCACCGACGTCGTTAAGCACATCCGGATCCTGGATGCCGATCAACATGATCGTCTGGTATTTGCCTCCACCGGCACCTTCCAGCTTCAACGTGTAAGGCCACGGCTCCCAGCGCGAACCGACCACCTCGACAATGCGATCGTCGCGCTGTCGATACTCGGCTGCGCTGACATCAAGCACCCCCGCCTGGTTCAATCAGGCGGAAAGGATCGCTGTTCTCGTAAAGCATGTGCGCGGAGACGCTGTGCACGCTGCATGTGTTGTCGGCTGATAGCGGCTCCACAAAAAACCGGTCCCGGCCAACTCGCAGCAAAGCGCCGCTGCCGCGCAACGGCTCGACAGTGCATTGGCTGCCACATTCCCCGGTCTTGCCGGCATGCCAGGCGGGTCCCCAGCCTGCACCTTTCATGATGGGGTAGCAGGCCAGCACCGCTGTATCTGTCGATCTGCCGCCCACAATGATATCTGCGCCCTGCTCGAGCGCCGCAATGAAGGGCTCGACGCCCATCGCTGCCACGATGTGATCACACTGGTCGATAGTCTCATCGTCGAGAGGACCGACCGGTGGCAGGGGACGGATCTTTCCGGCCGCCGACAACGACCTGACCGCGTCTTTGGCTTGCTCTGAATAGAGCATCGCAATCTTGGGCTTCATGCCGAGTTCGGCCGCCACCTCGAGAACGATGTCCCTCGTCCAGTTGACGTTGAGGTCGCCGCCCGCCTGCCCGGATGTTCCAATGACGAGCGGAATGCGCGCGTCCCGCTGCGCAGCCATGAGGACAGTCAGGTCTCGCTTCACCGAATGATAGTTGTTCTTTGACTCGCCCTTGGCGAGGTAGGCGGCTCCGCTGTCGGTCGAACCGGCGTCTGACGCGATCACGTGGGCGCCGCGGGCAAGGCCATACTCAATCTCACTTTCCCGCACGCCAGCACCCAAGGAGCCAACAGGTACAAGCACGTTCACCGTGTCTGATTCATCTTTCATCAATCTCCCCTTCGCCGAACGCCCAACAACGCCAGGCTACAGTGCTCCTTTAGCGAGTTAGATACTCTCAATCAATATTGATGGTATTTCGTCAATATCGGTGGGCGATGGATTCAGAAGGTGATGCGCCTAAATAGGCGTGGGACCTCTGCCGCGTAAAGCGAGCCACGATCAGCAGTTGCGGCCTTGGAGAGCTGGAGGTGCGGACACGATGGGCTTGCCTGCTACACCCAATCTTTCAAAGCCTCACTAGGCGAATGCAAGCTGGCGTTTTGCTGCCGGCTTAGGCCGGGCCGCTTCGCCCGCCGCTTGTTCTTCGGGATGTTGATCGAAAACCATCAAGATTGACCGAAGACCGTCCCACCTTCTACTGACGTCCGAAAACGCCAGGGAGAAACCGTTTGACCACTACGCTAACGTCCGGCAACGCCGGAGCTCGAGCGGCGACCATCGCACAACGACCTACATTCGACGCGTGGTGGACTTTAGCCGTCGTATTCGCATTGTTTGTCTGCGCGTATATTGATCGCTTTGTCATCGCGATGATTGCACCGGACATAAAAGCCGGCCTTCATCTGAGCGACTTCCAATTGGGCATGGTTCTTGGGCCAGCTTTTGGCGTATCCTATGCCATCTTCGGGATCCCGCTGAGTTGGGTCGCAGATCACTACTCCCGCCGCATGGTGATCTTGTTCGGCGCCCTTACGTTCGCTGCTGCTACGGCCCTATCTGCCGTCGCAGGTTCATTTTGGACACTACTGCTTGGCTGGATCTTCGTGGGAATCGGCGAATCGTCGCTGTCGCCGTCCGCCCTGTCATTATTGGCGGAGAAATTTCCGCGCGAGCGACTTACGACGGCGATCGCCATCTTCTCGATGGGGCCAAAGCTCGGCCAAGTTGCGGCCTTTTCGCTGGCCGGTTTGGCGATTTCATACGCGACGACCCTGCTGGCTGGGACTTCAGGGTTGCAATCGTTCGAGCCCTGGCGCGCCGTATTGGTGGCAGCGGCGGTGCCGTCCCTAATCGTTGGCCTCTTGCCGCTGACTTTCGCTGAGCCCAACCGGCAGCTCGCGCGCCCTAACAACCCTTCCGGCGGCGGGGCCCTCCGCTTTCTCGTTCAGGAACGGCGCCTGTTCATCCCGATGCTGCTCGGCTTTAGCGCCATGTTGATCTGCGGGCAGAGCCTAATCTCCTGGGTGCCGTCCTTCATTGGCCGAGAATATCATCTGGCCCCCTCAAGCTACGGCCCCATCCTAAGCGGGATCAGCCTTGCCGGCGCACTGACTCTCGTCTTCAAAGGGCTATTGATGGATTGGTTCTTTGGCCGCGGCATCAAGGACATCCATTTGCGCTTCTACAGCTGGCTCCTGATCGCGACCTTGCCGGCATGCGTCGCCGTCTTTTTGGTCAAGAACGTCACCATTTTCTTTGTGCTCTATTCTCTTGTCGGAGTCGTCACCATTCCATCCATTGCCTACGCGTCGGTCGCTATTCAAATGGTCGCTCCAGCGAGAATCAGAGCACAGGTGTTTGCAATTTTTTCGATTCCTCTCATCGTCATCGGCGGATTGGGGCCTCCGCTCGTCGGCGCAATGACAGACTACATCTTCCAGGATGAGGCAAAGTTGGGCTGGTCTCTCGCCCTACTGGTGAGCACGACAGTGCCGGCGTGCTTGATTTGCCTTCGCATCGCGCTGCCCGGATTGAAGCGCGCAGTTCTCGCCACGGAGCAGCGTACCTAGCCAAAAGAATAGCGGCGCTCGCGATCTGGCTCAGCGCACTAAGGCCGGAATAATAGAGATCGAATTTGGCGGCCGTCGGGTGCGCGTTGACCGGGATGTCGGCGAAGAGGCGCTCCGGCGGCCGATGACGCCGACTTGCGACGCGCAAAGCAAGCTTCCGAAGTAATTGAAAGGGGGATCAGCCTTGATTCGACTGATGTTGAGCGATGCGCAATGGGAACGGATTGCGCCCGAGCTGTAAAGTCGGTGACCCCGGCGGCAGCGGGTGTGACAACCGACTCTTTATCGAAGCTGTGCTTTGCATTGCGCGAACGGGCTCGCCGTGGCGCGATCTGCCGGAAGCGTTCGGCAAGTAGTTCACGGCGCATACTCGCTTCTGGCGATGGGCGCTGAAGGGCGTTTGCGAACGGGTTTTCAAGGCGCTCTGCGATGATCCCGATTTCGAATATGTCCTCATCGACGGCACACTCGTTCGGGTCCACATGGCACCGGCGCAAAAGGGGGATTCAAAATCAGGCCATAGGCCGCTCGCGTGGCGGCCTGACGACCAAGATCGTGGCCCTGGTCGACGCCCTCGGCAATCTCATTCGCTTCGTCCTGTTGCCTGGGCAGCGTCACGACAGCAAACGCGGCGCCGCAGCGGTCATCCCGTCTAAGGCCGACCAGGCTGGGCGCATTCCCCATGATGCCGAGTGTACAAATGGCGCCATCTGATCGAAAACTACTTCTGCCTCTCAAGGCATTCCGACGCATCGCAACCCGCTACGAAAAGACCGACGCCTGCTTTGCCGGATTCCTCAATCTCGTCGCGCTTTCTCTTGCCTGCCGGTGACTGTAAACAGGGCTTAGAAGTACCCCGGCTGGCTGATGTCGGCGATCAAGCCAATCCCGGTGGGCGTCCAACCTAGCCGCTGCTGCGTCAAGGCGCTGGAGGCCGGCATGTCCAAGCCGGCGAACATCGCCAGCGGCCCGTAAAAATCGCCCGCCTCTTCTTTCTTGATCGAGACGACCGGCACGTTCAAGGCGCGGCCGATCACCTCGATGACCTCGCGCATGGGGACGCCCTCTTCGCCAACGGCGTGGTAGATTCCGTCTGCCGTGCCCTTCTCCAATGCGAGCCGGTACAGGCGGGCGACATCCTGCCTGTGCGCCGCAGCCCAGCGTTCGGCGCCTTCGTCGACATAGGCGGCGGCGCCTTTCTTGCGCGCCAGTTCAACCAAATAGGAGATCAAGCCGGCCCTCCCGGGCGCTCCGTGAACTTGCGGCAGGCGTATCGCCATCGCGCGCACGCCGCGCGCGGCATAGGCCAAGCCGGCCTGCTCGGACACGCGCGGGACATGCGGGCTGGAATCACGCCGCATATGCTCGGTAATCACGACTTTTGGCGCGATCAGGCCCGTGCCCGAGGTGACGATGAAAGGCTTGTTCGTGCCTGCCAGCACTTCGCCCATGACCTCGATGGCAGTCTTATCGATCGCGCCATTCTCCGCGAATTTCGAGAAATCATGGATGAAGGCCAGATGGATCACGCCGTCCGAGTCCCTTGCGCCACTCTTCAGACTTTCGAGGTCCTGCAACGAGCCGCGATGGACTTCCGCGCCCGGCTTCTCGAGCGTCCGGACGTCGTCCGCGGAGCGTGCGAGGCCGACGACCTGATGACCGTTTGCGATCAGTTCTCTTGTGGTTTCGGTGCCGATGAATCCAGCGGCGCCGGTGACGAAGACGCGCATGAAAGGCAACTCCCTGCTCAAGATGGCGGGATATTGCTAAGTTGCTCATTCGGGTAAAGTAGTGAGATTATACAGATATAAGCGCTAACAGGATGACCGACGCAAACCCGCTCGGGGCCTATCTGAAGGATCGCAGCGCCGTGGGATGTAATCGCCTGGAACAGGGCCGCCGCGGCGGTCCTCACCGACTACAGCACACTGCCGGACGGGCAGCGCAATGTCCTGCGCCTGATTTTCCGCGACAGCCGCGTACGGGCAGCGCAGTCCAACTGGCGGAGCGTTGCGCGCTACCTGGTGGCGTCGTTCCGCGCCGACGTGGCGCGCGCCGGCGCGGCGCGCAACGTGCAATCACTGGTGGACGAACTCTGCGCGACGAGCCCTGATTCGCGGCGATGTGGCGTGACAACGATGTGCAAGGCCATGGCGATGGCGTGAAAGTCCTGCATCATCCCGTCGCCGGACCGCTCTCGATGGAATTTTTGGCTTTCGCCGTCGATGGCCGGCCCGATCTCAACATGGTGATCTACAATCCTGCAACGTCCGCGGATGCCGACAGGATCCGCGCGCTGCTGAGGTCCTCTGCCGAAGAAGGCTCGAGTCGCCCCGACGCATCCGGTCACAGCCGCAACGAAACGTCCGCGGTATGTTGGCAGGCTGAAGAAAAAGACCCCATAGGCAACGGCGCAACTTCCGTTTGGGCACGAGCCGCCGATCCGCTTTGACATTGACAACGGAACAAGAGATGCCAACTAGGCGCCCCGCTAAATTTTGTCCGCCGATTCCTCGGCCGCGCCTGAAACGCCTCAACCATTCACGGATCCGCGAAGCGAGCCTCCGGAATGATCTGCAATGAGATTTATCGCGGCGTCATCGGTTTGGAACCGCGTCGGCAAGATCCGCAATCCGCAGACGGGCCGCAAGGTATCCCACATCAACCGGTGGCTGTGGGGACGGAGAGAAATTCGCGAGCGCTCTTCTCGCTGAGCATCGATCGAACGCAATCGTACAAGATCGTCCGGCAGCGTGGAAAAGCGCAGTTTTGGTGCCCAGGGAGGGAATCATACGCAACCCCCGACAGGACGAACTGCTGTTTGTCCTTCGTATGGTGGCGTGAGCGCTTGGCATTGGTGGCGGTGGTCCGCTACGCGCTATTCCAATTTTGGTGAATGGCGCTCAAAACGCGAAAGGCGCCCCACTGGGTCGCCTGCGCCCATTTCGCAAGAATCGGTGGTGCGGGCGCTCGCAACACCCGATTCTTGCAATTGGTAGAACGGCAAATCCCAAGCTTGTTGCCTAATAAAATCAGGTATTTACACCCACTTGGGCAGGAAGCGAGCCGCGGCGATCTGGCTCGGGTACCCTGCACCTGCCTGTTGGCAGGTGCGGGCGGAGCGATTGGCAACACCGCCAAAAAACTTCTCGGTTCAGCAGTGAAAGCATTACTTCAGCGCGGCGAGAGAGGGCGTTTTACTCGGCCGCCGCAGATGAGGGCAAAACCTCGGTGCGTGCTTGCGGCAGCAGGATCAAAGCGAACAACGCCGAAAGACTGAGCCCCGCCGAAACCACGACGACGCCCCGGCCCATCGGCTCGATCAGCAGCCCGAAGCCAAGAGGCGCGAGCGCCTGGCATATTCGGGACGGCGCGCCGATCAGCCCCAACCGGTACGCATAGTTTTTGGGTCCGAAGATCGCGAGCGGCAGCGTTCCGCGCGCGATCGTGAGAATTCCGTTGCCGGCGCCGTGCAGCAACGCGAAGGCTGCTGCTGCGCCGCCGCCGAACAGACCGATGACACAGGCACCGATCGGATGCGTGAGGCAAGCGAGGCGCGTCGAGACGAGCGGGTGGAACCGGTTCAATAGGCTCGCTTGCACGATCCGGGCGGCGACCTGGGCCGGCCCGATCATCATGCCGGCGAAGACGGCCTGCGCCGGCGTCGCTCCGAACGCTTCGACGATGCGCGGCAGATGCGCCGCCATCGCCGAGGTCACCGTCCAGGCGGCGGCGAACGCGAACGAGAGCAGCACCATGATCCGGTCGATCGGGATGTGCGGTTTGACGGTCGAGCCCTCCGACGCCGGGGGTCGCTCCGTCCGCGGCAACATGAGATTCAGCGGCAGTCCGATCACGATGTGGGCTATCGCCCACCCGAAACAAGTTTCCCGCCAACCGACCGTCTGAAGCCCCAGCGAGCTCAGGGGCCACCCCACCGTGCTGGCGAAACCGGCGATGAGCGTGATGCCGGTGATCGCTCCCCGCGCGTCACTGCCGTAGATGCGCCCCAGCGTGCCGAATGCGGCGTCGTAGAGACCGAGACCCATGCCGATGCCGAGCAGCAACCAGGTCATCGACATCGTCCAGACCGACATCGATGCGCCGAGGAGCGCGAGCCCCGCGGCAAAAACGACGTTCGAGGCGCAGAGCACGTGCCGCCCGCCGACGCGGTCGATCTGGCGCCCAACACGCGGACCAAGCAATCCGGAGACCACCAGCGACGCCGAGAACGCCGCGAAGAACCAGTTGCTCGATATCCCGAGATCGCGCGCGATCGGGCCGGCAAGGATCGCGGGCAGGTAGTAGCTCGATCCCCATGCAAGCGTCTGGGCGGCGCCCAGTGCCGCGATGACTCCCAGTCTCCCTCGATCCATCAGGAGCACCCGCAGCCAGGTTTCCCCGCCGCCTTGGCCGACGCGTCATCGGCCCAGCAGGCGCCCACGCTGGCGGGAGCCGGGCCGCCGCAGCACCCGGCCGCGGGAGTGCCGCTCTCGACGCCGCCACGTGTGCAGACGCCGGTTTCGGGAAGTTCGAGCTCCAGCCGTTCGGCGGCTTCCTTGTCGCCGGCGATGTCGGCCGCGATCGAGCGGACCTGCTCGTAGCCCGTGATCATCAGGAAGGTCGGCGCCCGCCCGTAGGACTTCATCCCCGCGAGATAGAAGCCGCGGTCGTCGTGCTCCAATTCGCGCGCGCCGTGGGGGCGTACGGTCCCGCAGGAGTGTTCGTTCGGATCAATGAGCGGCGCGAGCGCGACCGGCGCTTCGATCGCCGGATCAAGACGGAGCCGGATCTCGCTCAGAAATGAGAAGTCCGGGCGAAAGCCGGTCGCGACCACCAGCTCGTCCGCGACGATACTGCGTCCGCAGCAGGCGGTTGAGGTTGCGATCCGGAGCCGTCCATCCGTTTGCGAGACGGCGGCGACAGGAAAGCCGGCTTCGACCTGAACTTGTCCGGATGCGACGAGGGACGCTAAGTGGGCACCGAGCTCCCCGCGGGCAGCCAGCTTGTCGTTCACTCCGCCGCCGAAGGACTTCTCGGGATTGCCGCCGCGAAGCAGCCAAACCGGGCGAGTACCGGGTGCCTGCCGCGCCAACGTCGCCAGGTCCGCCAAGGTGCCGATCGCGGAATGGCCCGCACCGAGCACGGCGACCGTTTTGCCGGCGTAGCGCGCACGATCCCTGCCGAGCACGTCTGGCATGCCGTAGGCGATCTTCGGCTGCGCCTCGCGTTCGCCGATCGCCCGCAGGCCGCCGGCGCCGGCGGGATTCGGCGAAGCCCACGTTCCGGAAGCATCGATCACGGCGTCCGCGCGCAACGTCTCCGGACCCTTGCCGTTCCGGTAACGGATCTCGAAGGGTACTGCCTCACGGCCCTTGGTCTTCGCCTTGTCGAAGCCGGCGCGCCCGACGGCAATGACGCGACTCGATGTACGGATCGCGTCGCGCAGCGCGGTCCGGGTCGCCAGCGGCTCGATGTACCGATCGAGAAGTTCGGCCCCGGTCGGGTAGACTGCCGGGTCAGGCGAATTCCAGCCCGTCGGCGCCAGCAGCCGTGCGGCCGCCTTGTCGACATTGTACTCCCAGGGCGAGAAGAGCTGTACGTGCTGCCACTGCCGGACGGAGTGACCGGCCTCCGGGCCGGATTCCAGCACGACCGGCGTCATGCCTCGATCGAGAACATGCGCGGCGGCCGCTAAACCGACAGGGCCAGCACCGATAATCGCAACCGTCTTTCTTGCGCTCACTGCTTTCTCCCATCCTTCTAGGATCATCGAATGACTGGACAAAAAAATCAGGCTGCCGTCTGGGCCATCTTGCATTCGGCCTCGTCGGCGCAGCACTCGGCGACCAGAAAATCTACCAGCCCTCGCATCGTGTCGTATTCGGCATGACAAATGAGCGTGGTGCCCTCCCGCACCTGAGAGATCAGGCCTACCGAAACCAGCGCCTTGACGTGATGCGACAGGGTCGAGGCCGGAATTTTCAAGCGTTCCTGCAGGCGCCCAACCGGCATGCCGGCGTGGCCCGCTCGAACCAGGGCGCGATAGATCTTGAGCCTGGTCGAATTACCCAGTGCTTCAAGGCGTGCCGCTGCATCGTCGATCTTCATGGTTAGTGACTATGCGCCTGTTCAAATCCCGCCGTCAAACCATATTTCTAGAATATTCGAAATATTGCCCTTGCCTGTCGTGGGCCGCTTCCCCAGGATTTCAGGATTGACGCCGGCTGGAGCCCGCCCTGCCCCTTCCGTTCGGATCCGGCGTGATCAAGAGATAGAGACCGCCGCCGGTCGCGTCAGAGATTTTGGTAGCTCGCCACGCACCCTTCTCAAACTTCGGCTTGGCGGCGCGGCAGTCGACG
>NZ_LGHK01000289.1 GCF_001908235.1 Bradyrhizobium sp. NAS96.2 | reverse complement strand
TCCCGTTGGTCGCATCCCAGAACACGGTATCGTCGATATAGACGGCCTCGTATTGCATGCTGCCCATGGTCGGCGACAGCAGGACGTTGAGGTATTGATCGTTGGCGACGAATTCGCCCCAGGGCGTCGCCGCAAAATCCGGGTAGTCCTTTACGCGGCCGTACCAGACCGGCAAGGGCTGGCCGAGCTTGGCGACATTGCCCTGCGCCGCGACCGAGTAAATCTGGTCCTGCGTTGCGGTCGGCGTATTGGTCGCGCCGGCCTTCGGCGCCACCAGCGCGTTGACCAGCAGCGAGCCGCCGATGCCGATCGCGGCCGTCGTCGCGAGCGCGCCGAACGTGCCGGCGCCGAACAGCGCAGGACCGGCCCAGATCGCGAAGGCCGAGACCGCGACCAGCGCCACCAGGCCGATGATCTGCTTGGCCGTGTTGCCGCCGCCCTGGCCGCCGAGCGGATAGGACATGAAGCGGACCGCGTCGGCCGGCCCGATGCGGCGCGATCGCCAATCCCGGCGCAGCACGGCCTCGCCGTTGATCTCGAGCACGGTCGGCAGGCCCTTCTTGAACTGCCAGCCGAAATCCCGATCGCGCCTTGCCCAGCCGGTACGGCGCAGAAACGCCGTGACGGTTTCCCGCGGCCGCGGCTCGGCGCGGTCGACCTCGAGACCAGGCATCACCAGATGCAGCACCGGCTGGCGCGCGGCGTCGCTGCGTCGATCGCAACGAGCTCGCGGACGCTCCGACGAGCTCGCCGGCGGCTTGGGCAATCGATTCACAGATCCGCGCATGTCACCGGCTCAAGAAACATGAGGTTTTTCCAACCCACCTGGCGCAGCGCCAGGACGGTTTCGCAGGCAACGCCCGCGTGGCTATCGCAGTGGATCACCCGGGCCTCTTGGCGCAGCCAGACGCCGATATGCGCGGGAAACCGCGCGTGGGCCATCAGGACCAGCGCGCCGTCAGCGGCTATCACCAGGCCGCCAGGACCGTCCGGCACCTGGCGCCAGCGCGCGCGCTCCGGATGGCCGGCGAACTCCTCGAGCACCCAGCGCCGGCTGAAATCGGCCGGCACCGCGATTTGTGGCAGCTCGCGGCCGAACAGCTCGCGCTGCACATGGCAGGCGAAATCCCAGCAATTGCGCGACTGCCAGGCCCACGGCTCGCCGATCAGGGGCGACAGGAATGATGCACGGTTAATGGACAAGAGCCCGTCGCCTTCCAAACGGCTTGGCAGGTAACCCGACGATAGGTCAGCTTATTGAGGAGGAGCGGACGTCGGTCGGTTGACCGCCATGGGCGGCTTTTGACCCTAAGCCGACTTCAAATCGCTTTCGTCACTGGATCTCGGGGAGTCGGACCGCAAGCGAACTCGCGATGCGCGGTTTATCCGTATTCCCAGCACACCCGATACTGCGAGAAGCCAAGCGACGAATGGATGCCAGAATGGTAAGAGCAAGAGAGTCTGCCAATGCGCCCCTGGACGTGCCGTCTGAATTGGGTCCACAAATGTCACGCCCCAGACCGGGCAGTTGGAGGGCCGCAGCACGCCACTAGGCACGCTGCCGAACGAAGGGCACGGTTGAGGTTGTCCGGCCGATGATCCGTCTGGATTGAAAAATTCAACCTGTTTGGTACGGGCCGCTGCGACGGCAATCCGTCCGTCCACCGTGAGACCGATCGCGAACATTCCGCCGGCACTGTGCACGAACCAACCGGTTTCGAACCGACCATTGCTGTCATACCGCTGGATTCGCTCCGTTGGGATCGTTGCCGTAAATGTTCGGCCCGCCGGCCCCAAAATGGTAGTAGTTTCGAAAAACGGCGGCAGTTCGATCTGCTGCAACCAGGTTCCGGTCGCGGGCAGAAAGAGAGGGACGATAAAGCCCAAGGCGCCGAGCCCCATCAGCGCCGCGCTTAGCACATAACCACGAGCAGCCCATCGGGCCGCGCCAGCCAACCACGCGATGAGAATGACAAGGGGGATGAGAGACAACAACAGGTAGCCCATGTGTTTCGTCTGCGAAACGCTCCCCGCTCTCGTTTGGTTGCACAACCAATAATATGTCAACGAACAAAGATGCAAGTAATGCTTTGGCCGGTGATTGTCAGGTTTTGGCCCAACTCTGACATTGCCCAACTCTCTTGTAACGTCGGCTTTCGGAGGAAGAGCCGCCCTTCTTCCGGACGTCCCGCCTCTAGGGCAACAGGGACGGAAACTGCACATAGTCGTAATTCTTGGTCAGCCGCGGAAATCGCTTGTTCTGCAGGTTTTTGACCATGACCGTTCCGGTCAGCGACGCGCCGACCATCTGGACGCTGCGCAGCTCGAATTCGATCGGCCCATAGGCCGGCTCGGTCAGGTCGCTGCCGAGGTACTCGCGATAAAGGACCTGGATATATTCGCGCGTTCCCTGCGCCGCGCGGATCTTCGGCACCAGCTCGCGGTTGACGTTGTCGATCTTGATCGTCGTCGACGGCGGCTGGCCTTCCTTTTGCTCCGGATAGCCGGCGTCAAAAGGACACGCGATAAAGGTCACGGTCTCGCCGGCGTTGCGCGGCGCGCCGGCCTCGAGCCCAAAGGCCATATCGTTGCCGACATTGGCGACGACGCGAGCCGGCTGGTCGAATGACGACTGCCAGAGCTCGAGCGTGTAATAGATCCGCGCGCTCGGCGGACAGGAGGCATAGGCCTCGAGCAGCGCTTCATTGTGCGTCGGCATGGCTAGACGTCGTAAACCCGGAGCGTCATGCGGACGTCGACCTGGTCCGGATTGGGCCAGCTTGCGACCAGGCCGGTTCCCGGCTTGATGAATTGGCAGACCTTGTTCGCCAGCGACGTTCCGAGCCAAACATCAATGGTGAACCGCGCCGTTCCGAGGTTGAGCGTCG
>NZ_LGHK01000288.1 GCF_001908235.1 Bradyrhizobium sp. NAS96.2 | reverse complement strand
AGCAGCCTCCTGCGTCAGTTCCCTCGCCTCCGTCCGTTCCAGCAAATCTGAAAACCGCATCCGTCGTACACCCTCGTGAATGGATGCCGTGCCCATCGCGCCCCCTTTGCTCCGGGGCACCAAAAACACGACACTTCACGAGCTACAAACAGGCGACAGATCACGAGCTACTGACACATTCGGCAGGGCGGCTTGACTCGTCGGGCAAATCAGGGATATATTTCTAATATTCAGAAATCGTGCAAGCGCCATCGCCCGCAATATGCGTTTGCGGAGGAAGGAGCGCACCGCTTCCGCGGCTGCCTTTCAATCCAATCTCGTCGTGGACTCGTTCAGCCCGCCAGCGCCGTGATCATGCGTCTGGCGTGATCGGCGAGCACGTCCATCTCCTCCTTGCGGGTCTGCGCCGGCAGCAGCGCAACGCCTTCCTTCACCGGCATCACATGCATGTGCAGGTGGAAGACCACCTGCCCGCTGGCGGGCTCGCTGAACTGCTGGATGATGATGCCGTCGGCGGAGAACGCCCGCATCGCGGCAATGGCGATGCGCTTGGCCGTCCGCGCCACCGCGGCAAGGTCGTCTTCTGTGATGTCGAGGATGCCGCGCGCGGGCGCTTTCGGAATCACCAGCGTATGCCCCGGCGAGCGCGGCATGATATCGAGAAAGGCAAAGGTCCGGTCGGTCTCATCAACCTTGAAGCTCGGGATCTCGCCGCGGAGGATTTTTGCGAAGATGTTCTGGTCGTCATATCCCGTCATGGTCACACGTTCCGGATCGATCATTTGAGACGCCGACCGTGCGCGCGGGCAACGCACGGCGCAAGCCATATCGACGCCGCATCGACCATCGGTTAACAACGCGCAATGAGCACCGCAGCTGAACATGGCAGCCAGACCGTCGAGAGTGCCCGGCGCGCGCTCGCCGCGCGGCTCAGGGACGTCAGCGGCGACGATGCCGAGCTCGACGCGCGGCTGCTGGCCGGCGCCGCGCTGGGGCTCGACCTGACCGGCATGGTCACCGGCGCCAGGCGCACGCTGACGAAGGACGAAGCAGATCGCGTGGAGGCCCTCGCGCGGCGCCGCCTCGCCGGCGAACCGGTCGCACGCATTCTCGGCACCAAGGAGTTCTGGGGACTGCCGCTGCAGCTCTCCGCAGCGACGCTGGTGCCGCGTCCCGACACCGAGACCGTGGTCGAGCGCGCGCTCGAGCTGTTGCGGGCCGATGGTGCGGCCGACCGCGCGTTGCGGATCGCCGATCTCGGCACCGGCTCCGGCGCGATCCTGCTGGCGCTGCTCTCGGAACTGCGCCACGCGCATGGCTTCGCCACCGACATCTCGGCGGAGGCGCTTGAGACCGCGAGCCGGAACGCCACAGAGCTCGGGCTCGCGGATCGCACCACGTGGATCCAGTGCGACTATGCCAGTGGGCTGACCGGCACGTTCGACCTGATCGTGTCCAATCCGCCCTACATCCCCTCGGCCGACATCGCCGATCTCGACATCGAGGTGCGCGCGCATGATCCGCGCGCGGCGCTCGACGGCGGCGCCGACGGGCTCGATGCCTACCGTGCGCTGATTTCGCAATCTGCGGGTCTTTTGAGTTCAGGTGGATTTCTGGTTGTGGAAGTCGGACAGGGCCAGAGCGGCGACGTTGAAGCGCTGATGACGGCTTCGGGGTTATCCCCAACGGGGCCGCCCAGGACCGATCTGGGGGGCATTCCGAGGGCCGTTTCCGCCCGCCGGCCGCCCCGATAAAGTCCTATTGGAACGCAAAAAAACCTCTTGGAATATCCCCGGGGAACGACTACGTTCCGGGCACAACATCGGTGCTGGCCCCGTAAACCGTTACGGGTGATGACCAGGTTCAGCAGAGCCCGCCGATCGAAAGGTTCCAGGAACGCAGGTCTCACAGAGCGCAATAGCCGAAGCTGTGCTGCTCTCGACCGCCAAGCGAACGAAAGCCTGTTATTGCGCTTGAAGACTTACGCACGAGAACTGGGCCTGTCTCGACGGGCGGAATGATTTGGTCGCTGGCGGGTTTTGCCGGCGGTTGAGGAACGCGTATTTGCTGAACGCGACTTTGCTGAACGAGATGGTCAGCGACATCGAAGCCACTTCGAACGGTATTGCGATTCCGTGCGCCTGGGCGCGCGCCGAATCGGACTTTGCAAATCGGACTTCTGAGAAATCGGACTTTCTGGGAATCGGACTTCTGAGAAATCGGACTGTGGACTGCAATAACTTCAGGGCTGGAATAAAAGGCGACAGATGAGAAACGGTCAGAACAACAAGCGGATGCGCAACCGGAATAACAACAACAATAACAACAACAATAACCGGCGCGGCCAGAATCCCCTGACACGGGTGTACGAATCGAACGGACCCGACATCAAGATCCGCGGCACGGCCTCCCACGTTGCCGAGAAATACGTCCAGCTCGCGCGCGATGCACGCTCCTCCGGCGATCCGGTGGCAGCCGAAAACTACTACCAGCACGCCGAGCACTATTACCGGATCATCGCGGCCGCACAGGAGCAGTTCCGGCAGAATCAGCAGCAGCCGCGCCCCGACGCCGAACCGGTCGCGACCGAAGACGGCGACGACGACAGCGACGGCTATTCGAGCTTCGGCCAGGAGCCGGGCTTCGTGCCGCAGCAGCCGCAACCCTTCATGCGCGACAACGGCCAGCAGCCGTACCAGCGCGAGCAGCAGCCGCGCGAGCACCGCGAGCGTGACCAGCAGCAGCCGCGTGAACACCGCGAACGCGAGCATCGTCCGCAGCCGCAATATCAGCCGCAACCGCAGAACCAGCCGCAGCCCGCGATGGCCGATGCCGGCGGCGTCGATCGCCTGCCCTCGTTCATCACCGGCGGCGCGCAGCCGCAGGTCAACGGTGGCGCCTATGAAGGCAACAATGGCGGTGCTGCCGAACGCGGCGAGCGCAGCGAGCGTTTCCCGCGCCGCCGTCGCCGTCCGCACGGTCCGCGTCCCGACATGGCAGCGCAGCCCGCGCCGAGCGACGACTTCAATCCGGGCAACGAGTAACGCACATATGCGACCACCCTCCCCTGGAGGGGGAGGGTGAATGATCCGGGCCACGGCTGCGTCGTCTTACGATTCCGAATGACTGGATTTGCGCGTCGCCGTCGAGGACGGCACCAGCACCGGCCGCAACGACGGGATCAGTTGCGTGCGCTCGCGGCGCGCCGGGATCGCGCGATAGACCTGCTTGCTCGCTTCCACGATATGCACGCCGGCGAACGGCATCGACAGCGCCGCGCCGACACGCTCCCACGCCATCGCCGAGCGCAGGAACCAGCTGCCCTGCACCGGCGGCATGAACAGCGCCTCGCCCCATGACGCCGGCGTGAACCAGGTCTGCCGCAACAGCTGGGTGATCTGCGCCCGCGAATAGGGCCGGCCATGGCCGAACGGCGTGGCGTCGGTGCGCGTCCAGACGCCACGGCGGTTCGGGATGATCGCGATCAGTCGGCCCGACGGCGACAGCACCCGCCACACCTCGCGCAGCAGTCGCTCCGGATCGTCGGACATCTCCAACGCATGCACCAAGAGCACGCGGTCGACCGCGGCATCCGGCAATGGCATCGAGAACTCGTCGATCAAGGTGGCCAGCGCCGGCCGGCCGGTCGGCCATTTCAGCACGCCCTGGGCTGCCGGCATGAAGGCAATGCAGCGTTCGCAGGTATCACGGAACAGGCCGAGGTAAGGTGTCGGATAGCCGAGCCCGAGCACGCGCTGGCCTTCCGCGTTCGGCCACCGTGCACGGATGCCGCGGTTGATCAGCTGCCGCGCCACGATCCCGAGGCGCTGCGAATAGAAGTCGCGGAGGTCGATGACGTCCATGATCTCAGCCTACCATGCCCCCTGCCGCCGGGGTGCGCGGAAAATTGCGTTGCCGCCAGAGCGTTAACGCCATATTTCACACCTATATTGGGCGCGTTAAGAGCATGATCCGGAAAGCGGCCACCGGTTTTTCGAAAAGATCATGCTCTGAAATGCCCGTCCCGTTTGTTCGTGGAGATATCATGACCGCCGAAATTCGCACCTTCAGCTGCCTCACCGACAATTTCGGGTACCTGATCCACGATCCCGTCACCAAGGCAACCGCATCGATCGACGCGCCGGAGGCCGGGCCGATCATCAAGGCGCTGGAGCGCGAAGGCTGGACGCTGACCGACATCCTGATCACCCATCACCATGGCGACCATGTCGGCGGCGTCGCCGAGCTGAAGCAGAAATACGGCTGCCGCGTCGTCGCCCCGCACGACCAGTCGGCGAAGATCGCCAACGTCGATCTGCGCGCCGCCAATGCCGACGTCATCAAGGTCGGCAGTCTCCTGGCCCGCGTGGTGGAAACGCCCGGCCATACGCTCGACCACATCTCCTACGTGTTCGACAGCGAGAAGGCGGTGTTCGCCGCCGACACGCTGTTCTCGATCGGCTGCGGCCGGGTGTTCGAAGGCACCTATCCGATGATGTGGGATTCGCTTCTGAAGCTGCGTTCGCTGCCGGACGATTTTCGGCTGTATTGCGGCCATGAATACACCGCCTCCAACGTGAAGTTCGCACTCACCATCGAGGCCGACAATCCGCATCTGCAGGCGCGCGCCGAGGAAGTGACGAAGTTGCGCGCCGAGAACAAGCCGACGATCCCCGTGCTGCTCGGCGACGAGAAGAAGGCCAACGTGTTCCTGCGCGCCGACGAACCCGCGGTCGCGGCCAAGCTGCACATGAAGGGCGCCGACCCGGCGCTGGTGTTCGGCGAGCTCCGCGAGCGCAAGAACAAGTCGTGATGGCCGAGCTATCGGCTGCCGACATCATCGCGCGGCTCGCGCTCAAGCCGCATCCCGAAGGCGGGCATTATCGCGAGACGTTTCGCGACGAACGCAGTGATGCCGAGGGACGCGCCCGTTCCACCGCGATCTATTTCCTGCTCGCGCGCGGCGAGCGCTCGCACTGGCACCGCATCGACGCGGTCGAGATGTGGCACTATTGCGCGGGCGCACCGCTGACGCTGAAGATCGCGCAGGACGGCGGCTCACAGCAGCTGGTCACGCTCGGGCCGGATGTGGCGCACGGCGAACAGCCGCAGGCGATCGTGCCGGCGGGCGCCTGGCAAGCCGCGGAAAGCAGCGGCGACTGGACGCTGGTCGGCTGCACGGTCGCGCCGGGATTCGAGTTCGAAAAGTTCGAGCTGGCGCCGAACGGCTGGGAGCCGGCTTCATAGGTCTTTTTCCAGTCATCCTGAGGTGCGAGCTCTTGCGAGCCTCGAAGGATGCACGGCCACCAGCCGGGCCGTCGACCCTTCGAGGCTCGCTGCGCTCGCGCCTCAGGGTGACGGTGAAACAGGCTTCGCTCTACCCGTCCTACATTCTTTTTCCCAGCACCATGTCTTTCGCCGCGATCAGGCCGCCGCCGGCGATCAGGATCGCGGCGATGGCGATGTTGGCGCTGGGCTTGGCAAATCCTGCTGCAATCAGGAACGCGGTCGAGAGCAGCGGCGTGGCGTAGGATGCGGCGCCGAGCACGCGGATGTCGCCGCGCTTCATCCCGATGTCCCATGCAAAGAACGCGGCGCCCACCGGGCCGATGCCGAGCGCTGTGACCGCAAGCCATTGCAGCGGTGTCGCGGGCCACACCGTGGTCTCCACCATCATATGCACGGCTGCGGCGAGCACCGCCGTCGCAAGGCAGAACCCCGCCACCGCATCTGTCGGCACCGCCTTGAGCCGCCGCGACATCACCGAATAGGCCGCCCACACGAACGCCGCGACAAACGCCGCCACAAAGCCTGGAATCTGCGCACTTGTGAAGGCGCCGGTGTTGCCGGCGAACAGCAGCACGGTGCCGGCAAGGCCAAGCAGCGCGCCGACAATGTGATGGATCGCAAGCCGCTCGCCCGGCAGCAGCGAGGAGAACAGCACGATCAGCAGCGGCCAGAGATAATTGAGCAGGCCGGCCTCGGCCGGCGGCGCGAAACGCAGCGCCAGGAAATACAGCGCGTGATAGCCGAACAGCCCGCCGACGCCGACGACCCAGGCAATCAGCGGCTGCTTCAAGGCGCCGAAGGCCGACGGACGCAACAGGAAGCTTGCGAACGCGAACGCGGCGCCGATCGCAAACGTCATAGCGGCGAGCTGGAACGCCGGTATCGCCCCGGTCGCAACCGTCATGACCGACAGCAGCGACCACATCAGGATGGCGGTCAGTCCGACAAGGGTGGCAGTTCGGGTCGTCATTTCAATTCAATCCGTCGTGGCCGGGCCGCCACGTCTTTGCTTCGCGCCCCGGGGTTGTAGCGACGAAAATGCCCGGCACAAGGCCGGGCATTGAGACTTGATTGGGTGCGCCTGCGACGCGACGACGCTTCCCGCGTCAGGCGTGATACTGGCCGCCGTTCACGGTCAGCGTCGAGCCGGTGATGAAGCCGGCATCGTCAGCCGCGAGGAACACCACGGCACGCGCGATCTCCTCGGGTTCGCCGAGCCGGTTGACCGGAATCTGCGGGATCACGTTCTTCTCGAGCACGTCCTTCGGCACCGCCTGCACCATCTCGGTGTTGATGTAGCCGGGGCAGATCACGTTGACGGTGATGCCGCCCTTGGCGTTCTCCAGCGCCAGCGCCTTGGTGAAGCCGATGTCGCCGGCCTTCGCCGCGGAATAGTTGACCTGGCCGAACTGGCCCTTCTGGCCGTTGATCGAGGAGATCGAGATGACGCGGCCGAACTTGCGGGCGCGCATGCCCTCGATCACCTGACGCGTCATGTTGAACAGCGAGCCGAGGTTGGTGTTGATCACGGCATTCCACTGCTCGAGCGTCATCTTGTGGAATGCGGTGTCCTTGGTGATGCCGGCATTGTTGACCAGCACGTCAACCGGGCCGAGATCGGCCTCGACCTGCTTCACGCCGGCCGCGCAAGCGTCGAACGATGAGACGTCCCACTTGTAGACGGGAATCCCGCTCTCCGCCTTGAACTTCTCCGCCGCGGCGTCATTGCCGGCGTAGCTTGCCGCCACCTTGTAGCCCGCCGCTTTCAGCGCCTTGCTGATCGCAGCTCCAATACCGCGCGTTCCGCCCGTCACCAATGCAACACGTGCCATGTCCGTTTCCTCCTTGGCCGTCTTTTATAACCGGATAACTCCGGCCTACGCACTCACAACCAAGCGCGATGGGATCGTCGCGCTTCAGCTCCCTTTTGAGCATGATCCTTTCGGAAAACCGCTTCACACTTTTCCGGATCATGCTCGTGGAAAACAAAAATGCC
>NZ_LGHK01000287.1 GCF_001908235.1 Bradyrhizobium sp. NAS96.2 | reverse complement strand
CTCTCTCCAGGATGTGACTCGTGGAGAGAGCCCCCACCCCAGCCCTCCCCCGCAGGCGGGAGAGGGAGCACACCTCCTCCGCGGTTGCTGTTCGATCTTAGGTCCATCATGCTTTAGGCTGAACAAAGAGCACGTCCGGGGAGCAGACCAATGTTGAGGAAATTGTGCGTCATCGCGGCCGCTGCCGCACTCGTTGCAGCGCCGCTGCCGAGCCTCGCGCAGGGCAAGAAGGACAGCGTCGTGATGGGCATGACGCTGGAGCCGCCGGGACTCGATCCCACCAACGCGGCGGCCGCGGCGATCGCCGAAGTCACGCTCTATAATGTCTACGAGACCCTGACCAAGATCAACGAGGACGGCTCGGTGTCGCCGCTGCTCGCCGAGAGCTGGCAGGCTTCGCCGGATCTCAAGACCTACACCTTTAAGCTCCGCAAGGGCGTCAAATTCCACAATGGCGAGCCGTTCGATTCCGCCGCGGTGAAGTTCTCGTTCGACCGCGCCGCGGCGCCGACCTCGACCAACAAGGACAAGAGCCTGTACCAGGCCTTCGCGTCGGTGACGGCGCCGGACCCTGAGACCGTCGTCGTCGCGTTGAAATATTCCGAGCCGAACCTGCCGTTCCTGCTCGGCCAGGCATCAGGCTCGATCGTCGAACCGAAAAGCGCGCCGACCGATGTGACGCAGCCGGTCGGGACCGGTCCCTACACGCTCGGCAGCTGGGCCAAGGGCTCATCGATCACGCTGGTGAAATGGCCTGACTATCGCAACGCCGCCGCGATCAAGCTCGCCAAGGTGACGATCCGCTTCATCGGCGATCCCGCCGCGCAGGTCGCAGCGCTGCTGTCGGGCGACGTCGATGCCTTTCCGCGGGTCGGTGCGGCGCGCAGCCTCGCGCAGTTCAAGGCCGATCCGCGCTTCAGCGTCCTGATCGGCGGCTCCAAGGCCAAGACCATCGTCGGCATCAACGAGCGCAAGAAGCCGCTCGACGACATCCGGGTTCGCCGCGCCATCCTGGCCGCGATCGACCGCAAGGCGATGATCGACGGCGCAGTCGACGGCTTCGGCACGCCGATCGGCAGCTTCTACACCCCGGGCTCGCCTGGCTATGTCGATACCACCGGCATCAACCCCTACGATCCGGAACTGGCCAAGAAGCTGCTGGCGGAAGCCGGCGTCAAGACGCCGCTCGAGCTCAGCCTCAGGCTGCCGCCGCCGGCCTATGCGCGGCAGGGCGGCGAGATCCTCGCGGCGCAACTCGCCAAGGTCGGCATCATTGCCAAGATCGAGAACGTGGAATGGGCGCAGTGGCTGTCGCAGGTCTTCACCGGCCCGCACAATTACGACCTCACCATCGTCTCGCATGTCGAGCCGTTCGACCTCGTGAAGCTGACCGAGCCGGACTACTATCTCGGCTACAAGTCCGAGGCGTTCAATGCGCTCTATCAGCAGATCATGGCGACGCCGGACGAGGCCGGCCGTGCCAAACTGCTCGGCGACGCGCAGCGGATGCTGGCGACCGATGCGGTGGCCGGCTTCCTGTTTCAGCCGCAATGGATCACGATCGCCAGCAAGAAGCTGAAGGGCGTGTGGAAGGAAGTCCCGCAGTTCGAGAATGATTTCTCGGCCTGGTCCTGGGAGTAGGTGATCGCGCCGGCGGAGCGCGATCGCCTCAGCCGGCGCGGCTCCCCGCGCGATGCCGTCGCTTGACGCGTAGTCTCATTTTGCGTGCTGCGCTTGCGAAGGCGAATTCGTGGGGCGATGCGCGCAGGCACCGCAAGTGACCGATATCGCTTGGGTTGGTGGCTGCTCGGCATTGCTTCGTTTCGCCCGCGCGAAACGCACACTGTTCCGGCTTCGCATCGAGCGCATCGATTGTCTTTGTGAAGGACAGCGCTAACATGGAACCCGTCCATCGATACCTGTCGTCGTCTTTTTGATTTATCTATTGCAGCGCAACCGGATCACACAACGATGTGCGCTCGCTATGGCGGCCAGGCTTCGAAGGCGAAGTCTCGAAGGCGAAGTAGCGAACACCGTCCCTAATAGTCCAACCAAGAAATAACGGGGGAAGACATGTATGTGAAAGGGCTTGCGGCATTAGCCACAGCGGTCGGCGTTGGCCTGTTGTCCGGCACCGCCATCGCACAGGAAGTCAAGCAGGAGAAGCAGTCGGTCCTCGGCAACGCCAATGTCCCGCCGGTGACCCAGGAGCAGCTCAACGCCGCCGACAAGAACAGCAAGGACTTCCTGCTCACCAACGGCAATTACGCCCAGACGCGGTTTTATCCGGGCAAGCAGATCAGCCGGGACAATGTGAAGAATCTGCACGTCGCCTGGATCTTCCAGACCGACGTCAAGGAGTCGCTCGAGACATCGCCGATCGTCGTCGACGGCGTGATGTATGTCACGACGTCGTTCAGCCACGTCTATGCGCTCGACGCCAAGACCGGCCAGCAGCTGTGGCACTACGCCCACAAGATGGGCCCGATCACCGTCTATTGCTGCGGTCCCAACAATCGCGGCGTCCAGGTGCTCGGCGACCGGGTCTATCTGGCGACGCTGGATGCAAAGCTGATGGCGCTGAATGCCAAGACCGGCGAGGTGGTGTGGACCACCAACATCGCCGATCCCGAGCTCGGCTACAGCGAGACGATGGCGCCGACCGTGGTCAAGGACAAGGTCCTGATCGGCACCAATGGCGGCGAATACGGCATCCGCGGCTTCGTGCGCGCCTATGACGCCAAGACCGGCAAGCAGCTCTGGAATTTCAACACCATCCCGGAGAGCTCGGTCGGCGTCTGGGCGACCAAGGACGCCACCGGCCGCGACATGCATCGCAATATCCAGGCCGAAAAGGACGTGCTCGCCAAGAACGGCGATCCCTATGCCAAGCTCGGCGGCGGCGTGTGGCAGAACCCGTCGGTCGATCTCGCGACCAACCGGATCTACTTCGTCGTCGGCAATCCGTCGCCCGACCTCGACGGCTCGAACCGGCCCGGCGACAACCTCTACACCAACTCGCTGGTGTCGCTCGATCTCGATACCGGCAAGTATGTCTGCCATTTCCAGTACATCGCCCACGACGTGTGGGATCTCGACGCGGTCAGCCCGACGGTGCTGGTCGACGTCAAGGACAAGGGCGGCAAGACCATTCCCGGCGTCATTCATGCCGGCAAGACCGGGCACATCTATGTGCACGATCGCAAGGACTGCAGCCTGATCCGCTTCTCCGAGGCAATGGTGCCGCAGGAGAACATGTGGGTACTTCCGACCAAGGAAGGCGCGCGCATGCTGCCGGGCGCCAACGGCGGCGTCGAATGGTCGCCGATCGCGACCGATCCGGGACAGTCGCTGGCCTATGCCATCAACCTGCACCAGCCCATGCACTACCGTGTCGAGAGCTCGCCCTATCCAAACGGGAAGCTGTGGCTGGGTGGCGCCTTCACTGCGATCCCCGGTGAACAGCAATCCGGCAACATCACAGCCGTGAACTACAACACCGGCAAGATCAAGTGGCAGGTCAAGACACCCGAGCCCATGATCGGCGGGATTCTGGCTACGGCCGGCGGTCTGGTGTTCACCGGTGAAGGCAACGGCAAGTTCGCGGCCTATAATTCCTCCACGGGCAAGGAGCTGTGGAGCTTCCGCGCCGGCGCCGGCGTCAATGCGCCGCCGTCGAGCTACATGGTCGGCGGCAAGCAATATGTCGTGGTCGGCGCAGGCGGTAACACCCAGGTCGACTTCAAGCGTGGGAACAACATCATCGCCTTCACGCTCGACTGAGCCGGGACGGGATGCGTCGTCACGCGTGCACACATTGACGGCGAAGCGGGACCCGTTCGGTCCCGCTTCTGTTTGCTTGGATAATGGATATTCCGTCATTGCGAGCGAAGCGAAGCAATCCATCGTACCGCGTATGCGGAAGGATGGATTGCTTCGTCGCTATCGCTCCTCGCAATGACGACTGCGCTTCAGGATGAGTAGATGCTTGGTAAGTTATCGATTTGTGGCGCCGCGCTGCTGCTTGTTGCGGCCGAGGCCCGCGCCGAGACGATCGAGGACAAGGTCGTTGTCTGCGCCGGTTGCCACGGCGCCGACGGCAAGCCGGTCGACAAGACCATTCCGACGATCTGGGGCCAGCAGGCCGGCTATCTCTACATCCAGCTTCGCGATTTCAAGCGCGGCGATCGCAAGAGCGAGATCATGCAGCCGATCGCGACCCAGTTCGAGCGCGACGACATGCTGGCGATCGCGGAATATTTCTCGCAGAAGCAATGGCCTGACCTCGGCCAGCCGCGTGCGCCCAAGGACGTCGCGGCGAAGGCGCTCAGTGCCAGCGCTTCCGTCGGCTGCCCGGCCTGCCATCTCGATCGCTTCCAGGGTGATGGCACGGTGCCGCGGCTTGCCGGGATGGGACGCGACTACCTCGCCAAGACTATCGCCGACTTCCGCACCCGCGCGCGCGGCAACAATCCCGGCATGTCCGACCTGATGCTGGCGACGTCGCCCGACGACCTCGCCGCGCTGGTGGACTATCTGGCGGGGCTGTGAGCGGCGCGAAGGTCTCGCGGCATTCTGGCTGCACCTCTCCCGCTTGCGGGGGAGGTCGCATCGCATCGAAGATGCGAGGCGGGTGGGGGCTCTCTCCGCGATATGACCCGCGGAGAGAGCCCCCACCCCAGCCCTGCCCGCAAGCGGGAGAGGGGGCGCACTGCCTTCGCGATGCTGATATCCGGCCGCTTTATGTCAGTGCGGCGTCAGCTCCTCGCGCAGCGCCGACAGGATGGTGAGGTCGGCGGCGTGCTTGCCGGCCTTGTCGGCCAGCGCAGCGTCGGCGCCATGCGCCAGCAGCGCCTTGGCAATCGCCGGATGATTGCCTTCGGCGGCGATCATCAGCGCGGTGCGGCCCCGCGCATCGCGATCGTCGACCCTCGCGCCGGCGTCGAGGAGATACGAGACGACCTCGAGCGCCTGCGCTTCCGGCACGGTCTCATCCGGCCCGGCCGCCCACATCAGGAGCGTGAGGTCGTTGGCGTAGCGCGCATTGATGTCGATATCGCGCGCAAGCAGCTGCTTGACGATGCCGAACTGGCCGCCGGCCGCCGCATACACGACCGGCGGCTTGCCGGTGTCGTCGGCTTTGCGGCCGTCGGCGCCGTGCGCCAGCAGCATGCGCACCACCATGTCCCGGCCGGCATAGGCGGCGGCCGCGACCGGCGAGGCGCCGCTGCGGCCGGTGAGATTGACGTCGGCGCCGCGGTCGATCAGGCGCTGCACGATCGCGGCGTGACCACGGTCGGCGGCAAAATAGAGCGCGGTCGATCCCGCGAGGTTGCGCGCATCGACCGGCGCGCCGCGTGCCAGCAGCAGGTCGACCATGTCGAGATGGCCGGAGCGGGCGGCGTGGCTCAGCGGCCGTGCGCCGAGCCGGTCCCGTGCGTCGACCGAGGCGCCGCCATCGAGCAGCTCGGTGGCGAGGTTGATGCAATCGGCATTGGCGGCCGCGAACAGGGTCAGCGAAATCTCGGCCGCGCTGAGCTGGGCCTTGTCGGTTTCATATTTGCGGATCAGCTCGCGGCACCGCGCCGGGTCGGCCGCGGCAAAGCTGCCATGAATGCTGCCCGCAACAAGCAGGGCGGCGAGGGCGATGCGGCGATACAAGGCGTGTCCTCCGGATGGCCTGCCGAGCGCACCGCCATCCGGATCGAACGTCGCATGATCCTTGGTTGCTGCCAAGCCGCGCAGCGATGTAAGCCGCGCATCGCCGTTGTGCTGCGCGGCGTCGTCGTGCCGCTCTAGCCGGTCTGCCCGGTGCTCGCATTGGTAACGGCGCGCGCGACGTTGGCGATCACCTCGTTGCACTTCTCCGTCGGCGCACTCGCTCCAGTCAGGTAGACCGTCACCACGATCGGCTTGCGGCCGGGCGGCCAGAACACGCCGATATCGTTATAGGTGCCGCGCTCGCCGGTGCCGGTCTTGTCGCCGACCCGCCAGTCGCGCGGCACGCCGGCGCGCAGCCTTGCGTCGCCGGTCTTGTTGGCGACCATCCAGTCCACGAGCCTCTGGCGCGAATTGGCCTGCAGCACATCGCCGAGCACCACGCGTTGCAGATTCTTCAGCATCGCGACAGGGCCGGTTGTGTCGCGCGGGTCACCGGGCACGGCTTCGTTCAGTTCCACCTCCCAGCGATCGAGCCGGCTGACATTGTCGCCGATGGTGCGGAAGAAGCTGGTCATGCCGGCAGGCCCGCCGATCTCACGCAGCAGCAGGTTGGCCGCGGTATTGTCGCTGAGCGTGATCGCGGCCTCGCAGAGTTCGGCCACCGTCATGGCCGATCCGACGTGTTGCTTGGCGACGGGCGCGTAGGCCAAGATATCCTTGGCCTCGATCTGCATCCGTTGATCAAGGCTGGATTCGCCGCGATCGACCCGGTGCAGCACGGCAGCTGACAGCATCGCCTTGAAGGTGCTGCACATCGGGAACCGCTCGTCGCCGCGCCGGCTCGCGCGCAATCCCGTTTCCATGTCGAGCGCAGCGACGCCGAGCCGGCCGCTGGTCGCAAGCTCGATGCGCGCAAATTCCTGCTGCAACCGCTGCGCCGGCTCGCCTGGTCCCGCCGCTGCACTCTGTCCCGCCGCGGCGCTTGGCCGCGGCAGGGTGCAGGAGGCCGCAAGGCCCAGCGTACGCAATCCAAATGTCCGTCTCGTCAGCATGTCGAATCTCCCGTTGGCGGCGCGAACCTGCCGGGCGGCGTGACGGCGCACAAACAATCATTTATACAACGAGGCATGAGAAAAACTTGGTCATGACGCCATGCGCCGGCATCTCCCGCTGAACGCGTTGCGCGCCTTCGAGGCCTCCGCGCGGCTCTTGAGCTTCACGCGCGCGGGGATGGAGCTGCGCGTGACGCAGACTGCGATCAGCCATCAGGTCAAGCAGCTCGAGGAGCTGCTGGGCGCAAGCCTGTTCCGGCGCCTGCCGCGTGGGCTGGTGCTCACCGACGAGGGGCTGGCGCTGTTGCCGGTGCTGTCGGACACGTTCGACCGGATCGGCGCTGCGATCGATCGGATCGAGGCCAAGGGCACGCGCGAGGTCGTCACCGTCGGCTGCGTCACGACGTTTGCGACCGGATGGCTGCTGCAACGGGTCGATCGCTTCAAGCGCGCGTATCCCTATATCGACCTGCGCCTGCTCACCAACAACAACCGCGTCGACATCGCTGGCGACGGGCTCGATCTTGCGCTGCGCTTCGGCGACGGCTCGTGGCACGGCACCGAGGCCATCCATCTGTTGTCCGCGCCGCTCTCGCCGGTGTGCTGCCCCGATGCGGCGGCCCGGCTGCGCAAGCCGTCCGATCTCGCGCAGGAGTTTTTGCTGCGCTCCTACCGCGCCGAGGAATGGCCGTTGTGGTTTGCGGTGGCCGGCGCGTCGTGTCCGAAAATCCAGGGGCCGATCTTCGACAGCTCGGTTGGTATGGCCGAGGCGGCGGCACGTGGCGTCGGCGTCGGGTTGGTGCCGATTGCGATGTTCGCAAATGAGCTTACCTCCGGCAGGCTGGTGCGGCCGTTCGCGGCCGAGGTGCCGGCGGGGTCGTACTGGCTGACCTGGCTGAAGTCGCGCGAGGTCACGCCGGGCATGCGCGCTTTCCGCGACTGGCTGCTCGATACGCTGCGGGCGGAGGTGAATGAGAGCGAGAAGGGCGCATCGGCTCTGCGGCCAAGGGCGAAGGTCAAGCGCAAGCTAGTAAAGTCCGCGTCGAAGAAGCGCCGTCGCTAGCGGATGTGGCGCAAGCCGCCGCGGGCGAGCGGTGCTTATACGATTTCGGAATATTGGAAATCTATCCCTGATTTGCCCGACGTGTCAAGCCGCCCGGTCGGACGCAGGCAGCCGCCAGCTCCTTTGCATGGGGTTGTTTTCGATATTTTGGTCCCGTCATCCCCGCGCAACGGCTTTGCCGTTGTCGCTGGAGGTGCGAGCGGAGCGAGCCTCGAAGGATGCACGGCCACCAGCGGGGCCGTCGACCCTTCGAGACGCGCTGCGCGCTCCTCAGGG
>NZ_LGHK01000286.1 GCF_001908235.1 Bradyrhizobium sp. NAS96.2 | reverse complement strand
ATCGAGGGCGACTGCTCCGGCCGCTCGCCGCGCCGGGTCAGCGCTTCGGTCGCGGCGGCGTAGGCTGCGGCGAGCAGCACGGCCAGAATTGCGGACGGGATCGAACGATCGAGATGCGCGATCCGCGCATAGAGCGCGACCAGTAGCGCGACCGGTGTGAACACGGCCGCCGCAGCCCAGGTCACCGTGACCTTCGTCGTGGCAAAACGCAATTGCGCGAGGAAGCCTGAGATGCCGAAGGCGGCCGCGAACAGCGCAGCCGTGACGAGATGCAGCGAGACCGATCCGTCGGTCGCCGACGGGCCGATCCCGGGGATCGCACCGCCCGGCAGCACCAGCATGTCGACGTTGCGGCGCACGGCCCATTCGCCGAACACGATGAAGACGAAAACCGATGCGGCGGCGATCGCGCCAGTTGCGGCAGGTGCGCGCCAGGCCACGGCAAGGCTCGCGGCCGTCAGCAGCGCGAAGCCGATCATCGCGGTGTCGGCATGAGCGCTGTTGAGCACGATCAGCATCGCGCCGAACAGATAGGCCGCGAGCGAGCCGGACGAGATCGGCTCGATCTCCTCGCCATCGCCGTCGGGGCCGAACATGAAGCCGCAGACCACGAGCAGCGCCGCCAGCACGAAGCCCGCGATGACATGGAAGACGTGTGGCGCGATCATCTCCGGGCCGCATTGCAGGCAGGGGAAGGTCCATAGCAGCGCGAACGCGATCGTCGTGACCGCGAGCCAGCGCCACAGCCGGATCCGCGCGAGGCCGAACGCCGCCGCCGTGACGATGGCGAGATAGATGTAGAGCGACCAGAAGTCGGGCTTGTCGGATGAGACCAGGATCGGCGTGACGAAGGCGCCGACGATTCCGAGGCCAGCCAGCGCCGGTCCGTGCAGCAGCGCGGCCGCGAGCGTCCCGAGCGCGACCATGCCGAGCAGGATGAAGGCGGTCGCCGGCGCGAGGAAGTCGTACAGCGCGTAGGCGGCGTAGACGGTGGCGAACGCCACCGCGGTACCGGCAGCGGTGAGGATCGCCGGAATGTTGGCGATCGGCAGTGCCGCGATATTGGAGATGCTCTCCTTGCGCCGCGTCCATTCACCGGCGCCGAGCAGCGCCAGCGCAAACAATCCGCCGAGCATCGTGCGCACGCCGGGGCCGAGCAGCCCGGCCTCGATCGAGTAGCGCACCATGAAGAAACCGCCGAGCGCGAGCGTCAGGCCGCCGATCCACACCACCCAGCGGGTGCCGAGCGTCTCCTCGAAGCCGGGCGCCGGCTGCGGCGGGGCCGGCGGTTCGGGCAGTGGCGGAGGCGCAGCGCTTGTCGTGCTCGCGGCGGGCTCTGTCTGCGCCTCCGGCTCGCTCGCGATCGCTTCGGGGAGTGGCGGCGGCGCGATGGGAGGGGCCGTTGAAAGCGTCTGCTCGAACGCCTCGAACGGCGCCAGCGGTGGCGGCATGGCCGTCCGCGCGGCGGCTGTGCCTGCCGCCTCGATCGCATCCAGCCGGCGTTGCAGCACCGCGATCTGGCCCAGCGCCTTGCGCGAGAAAATGATCGCAACAATGGCGATGACGAGCGTCAGGAAATCGAACGGCGAATCGAACATTGGGCCTCCGGCGGGACGCGCCGGACCATCGGCCAGTCGGCCGCCCGTCGCAACCTAGTAGTGCAGTCGAGGGGACTGGAAGTTCAAGCGATCTGGGCGCGCAGCCCGTGCTATTCCAGATCGATGTGGAAGGGCCGGCCTTCGACGCTCATGCTGCCGGGGCCCATCGCATCGAGCGCGCGCAGCATCCGGCCTTCGCGCCCCAGCGCCTTGTCGGCGAGGCTGACGATCAGCCGGTTGGGCGCCGCGATCGGCGAGGCCGCGCGGATCAGCCGGGCGATGGACATTTCGTCGCGGTGCGGATTGAGCGCGCACACGGTGGCGAATGCGCTCGCGGTCGAGCGGCTGATGCCGGCGTAGCAATGCACCACCATCGGGGCGCGGCGATCCCAGCCGCGCACGAAGCTCAGCACCCGCTCGATATGCGTCTCGTTGGGTGCAACGAACCCGTCCATCTGCTCGACGATGTCGTCCATCGACACTTTGAGATGGTTGGCCGGAAGCACGGAGGGCGGCCGCTGCACCTGGTCGACATTGGCCATCACGGTCAGCACATGGCTGGCGCCGGTGGCACGAACCGTGTCGGAGAGCGCGGCAAGCGAGCAGACGTGAAGCATGATGGTCCTTGGGTATCGGGTGAGCCCGATTATAACTGCTGCTCCGCGGTGGGCAAAGGCGCGCGGCGTTATGCCCGCTCTTCGTTTTGCGGCGCAACCGCGGCAGGTTTCGCGGTGCTCTACCTACGACGCGTGCAATGCCCCGAAACGTTCGAGGAACTGCTTCTCAGCCCGCGCTGCGGTCCATGGCGTCAGATAGTCGCGCTCGGTCGCCTCGGGCAATTCCGGATCGCGGCCGAACAGCCGCTTGGCTTCGGCTTGCGAGAATCCCGCCAGATGCGTCGCCTCGAGATAGGCCGCGCCGCGGTCGGCGGCCTTGATCTGCTGGGTGATCTCATCCGCCAGCACCGCGGGCAGGCCGAAGCGGATATGGATCGCCGACAGCAGCCGCTTTTCCACGACCTTGTATTCGCCCGCCAGCACCGCCTTGAACGGCGAGATCATGTCGCCGATGACGTATTCCGGTGCGTCGTGCAGCAGCGCAGCGAGACGATGGCTGATGGCGACGCGTGGCGTCTGCTGACGCATCACGGCTTCGACCAGCAGCGTGTGCTGCGCCACCGAGAAGATGTGCGCGCCTGAGGTCTGACCATTCCAGCGCGCGACGCGCGCCAGTCCATGCGCGATGTCGACGATCTCGATATCGAGCGGCGACGGGTCGAGCAGGTCCAGCCGGCGTCCCGACAACATCCGCTGCCAGGCGCGGGTTGTCTCCGTCGATTTGCGCACCGTCATTTCTTCTTGAGCCGCGGCGTGCGGAGCTTGCCGCTGCAGGTCTCGTGGCAGAAGCAGGTGACGAGGTGATCGTTGACCATGCCGGTCGCCTGCATGAAGGCGTAGACGATGGTGGGGCCGACGAATTTGAAACCGCGCGCGCCGAGCTCCTTGGAGACCTTGATCGAGACCGGCGTCGAGGCCGGCACGCTCGCGGTGGTCTTGAACTGATTGACCTTCGGCTTGCCGTCGACGAAGTCCCACAGGAATTTCGAGAAGCCGGGACCTTTCTCCATGATCTCCAGATAGCCCTTCGCGCTCGCCACCGCGCCCTCGATCTTGGCGCGGTTGCGGACGATGCCGGCGTCGTTCATCAGCGCATGCACCTTCTTGTCGGTGTAGCGCGCGATCTTCTCGGGCTGGAAATCGTCGAAGGCTTTGCGGAAATTGTCGCGCTTGCGCAGGATCGTGATCCAGGACAGGCCGGCCTGGAAGCCGTCGAGGATCAGCTTTTCATAGAGCGCGCGGTCGTCATATTCCGGCACGCCCCATTCATTGTCGTGATAGGCGACGTAGAACGCGTCTTCGCCCGGCCAGGGGCAGCGCGTCTTGCCATCGGGATGCAGTTGCGCGGTACGGCTCATGCGACGGTCTGCTTGGGAGGGATGCGGACAGCGTCCGGCTCGGCGAGATGCAGCGACAGCCCGCCCGCGGTCAGCGGCAGGCCGGCATCGAGCGCATCGGCGACGCGGTCGATGCGCACCAGCGCGAGGCCTTTCTCGCCGGCGGTTGAGCCGATGGTGCCGACCTGCTTGTCACCGGCGAGGATGGTTGCGCCGGCTTCGGGCGAGGGGCCGTCGAGAATGATCTTCACCGTGCGGGTGCGCGCCGTGCCGCGGTGCTGCATGCGCGACACCACTTCCTGGCCGACATAGCAGCCCTTGTCGAAATCGACGCCGTTGAGGTGGTCCATGTTGGTCTCGTGCGGGAAGGCGTCGCCATACATGAAGTCGAGCCCGCCGCGCGGCACGCCGGTCGCGATCCGATGCGCCTCATAGGCACTGGAGTCGACGAGGTCGGCGCCGATCAGATCGGCGAGTTTCTGCTTGAGGTCTTCCGGGATCAGGATGCGCCAGCCGAGCGCCGGGTTGCGCGGATCGGCGAAGGCGAGGTCGGGCGTCGCCGCCGGCTCGCCATCCCAGGCTGCCAGCACACCGAGGCTGTCGGTGAGGTTTTCGACCACGACCTTGGCGCGCAGCTTGTAGAAGCCGAGCTTGTCGGCAAGCCCCTTGGCGAGCGCACGCGGCGCGTCGATCAGAAAGCCGCCGCCATGGCCTGCGGGTATCTCGGTGATCAGGAAATCGACGATGATCTTGCCCTGCGGCGTCAGCAGCGCGCCGAACCGGGCTTGCCCCGGGGCCAGCTGCTCGACGTCGGTCGTGATGAGGCCGTTGAGGAAGTTGCGGGCGTCCTCGCCAGAGACTTTGACCACGCCCCGATCTGGAAGAAACGCTGCTTTCATTCGCAAAATTGGCTCTTTTTCCAAGTTCCTTGGGAAACGCGGTCCTCGCGGATATCCCCTGCCAAGCTAAGGCGCTAGAGTGCCCCGAACAAGGCCCGCGCGACAGCCGAAAGCGGGCGCCGAGGACCGATGAATCAGCATTTTGACACCATTCTAAAATCCGGCACCGTGGTCAATCAGGACGGCGAGGGCGTGCGCGATATCGGCGTCACGAATGGCCGCATCGCCGCGGTCGGATCGCTCGGCCAGGCCTCGGCCGGCGAAGTGATCGACTGCAAGGGCCTGCACATTCTGCCCGGCGTGATGGACACCCAGGTGCATTTCCGCGAACCCGGATTGACGCAGAAGGAAGATCTCGAGACCGGCTCGCGCAGCGCCGTGATGGGCGGCGTCACCGCTGTCTTCGAAATGCCGAACACCAATCCGCTGACGGTCACCGAGGAAGCATTCACCGACAAGATCAAGCGCGGCCACCACCGCATGCATTGCGATTTCGCGTTCTTCATCGGTGGCACCCGCGAGAACGTGCAGGACCTGCCGGAGCTCGAGCGCGCGCCGGGCTGCGCCGGCGTCAAGGTGTTCATCGGCTCCTCCACTGGCGCGCTTTTGGTCGAGGACGACGAGAGCCTGCGGCGGATTTTTCAGGTGATCCGGCGCCGCGCCGCGTTCCACGCCGAGGACGAATACCGCCTCAACGAGCGCAAGCCGCTGCGCATCGAGGGCGATCCGCGCTCGCATCCGGTGTGGCGCGACGAGACCGCAGCCCTGATGGCGACCGAGCGCCTGGTCAATCTCGCGCGCGAGACCGGCAAGCGCATCCACGTGCTGCACATCTCGACCAAGGAAGAGATCCTGTATCTGCGCGACCACAAGGATGTCGCCTCCTGCGAGGCGACGCCGCATCACCTGACGATGGCCGCGCCCGAGTGCTATGAGCGGCTCGGCACGTTGGCGCAGATGAACCCGCCGGTGCGCTCGGCCGATCACCGCGCCGGCATCTGGTACGGCATCGAGCAGGGCATCATCGACGTGCTCGGCTCGGACCACGCGCCGCATACGCTGGAGGAGAAGGCGAAGACCTATCCGGCTTCGCCCTCGGGTATGACCGGCGTGCAGACGCTGGTGCCGTTGATGCTCGATCACGTCAACGCCGGGCGGCTGTCGCTACAGCGGTTCGTTGATCTTACCAGCGCGGGTCCGGCGCGGCTGTTCAACATTGCCCGCAAGGGCCGTATCGCGGCGGGTTACGATGCCGACTTCACCGTCGTCGATCTGAAGCGCAGCGAGACCATCACCAACAAATGGATCGCCTCGCGCGCAGCCTGGACGCCCTATGACGGCGTGCGGGTGCAGGGCTGGCCGGTTGGCACCTTCGTGCGCGGCAAGCGGGTGATGTGGCAGGGCGAAGTCACGACGCCGTCGACCGGCGAACCGGTCCGGTTCCTCGAGACGCTGAAGCCGTAGCGCACTACGTG
Organism: Bradyrhizobium sp. NAS96.2; assembly: GCF_001908235.1. Classification (GTDB taxonomy): domain Bacteria; phylum Pseudomonadota; class Alphaproteobacteria; order Rhizobiales; family Xanthobacteraceae; genus Bradyrhizobium. The sequence goes on along the minus strand of NZ_LGHK01000286.1, from coordinate 6,679 downwards.
CGCTAGATTCTGGTTTGACGCGTTTTCTTCGCGCGAACCGGTGCCCACTTCGCTCGAAAACGCTTTACGGGGTTACTGCCTGGCGAGCGCCAGCGAGAACTCGCCGTTGCGCACGCGCGCGGGGAGGCCCTCGGCGAACTTCGCCACCGCGTCCTCGCCATAGGTGTTGACGAGCTCGGCGAGCGCCGCGAACAGGCTCGCCTGCGCGAGGCAGTCGCCGTCGACGCCATCGTGACGCGCTTCAGCCCACGCCTCGTTCAGATAGCTCAGCGCGGCCTGCTTCTGCTCGTGATCGGGACGCGGATCGTCTTGGTGATGGAAGGACGCTGGATGGCGCATGAAACTCTGCAAAATGGATGCGCGCGGTTCGAGGAGCGAACCACTGCGACCCGCGAGATGTATCACGCATGCGGTTACCGCCTAGCCCACTTCTTTCGAAAAGGTTAACGGCCGCCTCGGCATTTAAACGGGAATTCCGGATATCGCGGCCGCGATCAGCCAAATGAGCTGTGGATATGGTCCAGCACCGCGCGCGGCGAGGCGCACAGATGGCTGGCGCCGGCCTCGGTCAGCTCCTCCACCGTGCCGTAGCCATAGGTGACGCCGATTGCGCGGATGCTGTTACGATTCGCCCCGATCACGTCGTGGCTGCGGTCGCCGATCATCACGGCCTTGGCCGGATCGGTCCCGGTCTGGTCGAGCGCATAGGCCAGCAGGTCGACCTTGTTGACCCGGGTTCCGTCGAGCTCGGAGCCGAACACGTGGTCGAAATACCCGTTGAGGCCGAAATGCGCGACGATCCTGGTCGCGAACACGTGCGGCTTCGAGGTCGCCACGAAGATCCGGCCAGGCCGTCCGCGCAGCTCGGCCAGCACGTCAGCGATATCGGGATAGACGCTGTTCTCGAGCAGGCCGACGTCGCCGAACCGCTCGCGGTAGAGCTCGACGGCACGGTCGGCGAGCTCCTCGCCGCCGAGCAGCATCGCAAAGCTCGCCCTGAGCGGCGGCCCGATGCACCAGGTCAGCTCGTCCTGCGAGGGAACCGGGCGGCCGAGCTTGGCCAGCGCGTACTGGATCGAGCCGGTGATGCCGGGCTTCGGGTCGGTCAGGGTGCCGTCGAGGTCGAAGAAGATCGCCCGTTCAGTTGGCATAGCGGGCCGTCAGGTCGCGCGAGATCTTCGAGCCTTCCTCGATGTAGCGGCGGATCGCCACGCTGGCTGCGGGCGTGCAGGTCCGGTAGGTCTGCTGGAAGCCGTTGTAGCCGCGGTTGAAGCCGGCAACCATGCGGGCGCGGCGGTCGCCGGACGGGGTCTCGGCATCGATCAGCGCCTGCATCTCATTGCGCCATTTGGCGCCCTCGTTGGAGCCGCAGATGCCGCGCAGATAGTGCAGCGCGCCGAGGATCTCGGCCAGCCGCTGCAAATCGCCGTCGAACGGCGCGGCCGCGTCCTGCGCCCGGGCGGGCGTCGCCAGGCATGCCGACATCAGGATCACAACGGCGAGAAAGGCTCTGATCATCAGGGGTTCCGGAATGGCCGTGGTATGCCCCCTCAATGCGCCCGAGGCAAGGCGCAAAGGACCTGCAATATCGCCCCTAAACAGGCCTCAAACCAGCCGCCGGGCGGCCGCAATGACCTCATGCAGGCCGCCGGTGACCTTGAGGTCGCCGATCGCCTCCGGGGCCAGCCATTTGAAATCGTCATGCTCGTCGTTCAGCACGGGCTCGCGGGAGGCCCAGCGCGCCGCGAATGTCATGATCAGGTAATGGCCGGTGCCCGGTCCTGTCGGCAGCACCTCCCGCCAGCCGGCGAGGCCGAGGATCTCGACCCTGAGGCCAGTCTCCTCGTCGATCTCCCGGTGCAGGGCGGTGTGCAGGGTTTCGCCGAACTCGACCCGGCCGCCGGGCAGCGAATAGAAGCCCTTGCCGGGCGAGCGGGCGCGGCGGACCAGCAGCACCTTGCCGTCGCGGAAAATCACGCCGGATACGGCGAGCTGGGGGCGAATCGGAGGTTCGGGAGAGGTCAAGGCAGTCAGGGCACCAGTTTCAAGACCATCATCCTGCCCGATATCTCAGGCGCCCGCCATGATCCTGTCGACATCGGCCTCTGCGGCGCCGTTGATGATACCGGCGGTCTGCATCACCAGCGGCTTGACCCAGACGATCGCCTGCTCGGCGAGCGCGACCCGGCTCTTGTCCTGCTGCAATTGACGCATCGCCGCGCCGACTTCGGTCAGGATCTTGGTCATGCTGTCGGTCAGCTGGTCGAATTCGGCCCGGATCCCGGCATCCGCGGTCTCATAGGACTCGATCGCCAGATCACGCGCCTTGAAGTTGGACGCGGTGAAATGCTCGGCATAGGACAGTGGCTGCCATTCCAGGAAATCGTCGGCGCATTCCGGCAGGTCCGGGACCATCTCCAGCAACATGATGGCTTCGTTGAAGTGATTGAGGTAGTCGGTCGCAAGCCCGGTGCGGGGATTGATGTTGGCGGCGCGCAACAAAGCCGCCCGCGCCTCGTCGGGGTACGTCGGTCGCGGGGAAGAGCCCGCTATGGCGGCCGTTGAGGTCATTGCTCGCAGTCTTTAACGGTCCAAGTTAAGGCTGAATAAACAGATACCACTCTGGACGGGATATGTGCGGACGCTTTGTTATTACCTCGCCGCCGGCGGCTTTGCGCGAAATGTTCGGCTACATCGAGCAGCCGAATTTTCCGCCGCGGTATAATGTTGCGCCGACCCAGCCGATCCCGGTGGTGCTGCTGCAGAACGGCGGCCGGCATTTTCAATTGATGCGCTGGGGCCTGATCCCGTCCTGGGTCAAGGACCCCCGCACATTCTCGCTGCTGATCAACGCGCGCTCCGAGACGGTGCGGGAGAAGCCCGCCTTCAAGAACGCGATCAAGCGGCGCCGCGCGCTGATCCCGGCCGACGGCTATTACGAATGGCAGGATGCCGGCGGCCGCAAGCGGCCGTTCTTCATCCATCGCCGCGACGGCCACCCGGTCGCCTTCGCCGCGCTCGCCGAGACCTGGATGGGGCCGAACGGCGAGGAGCAGGACACGGTCGCGATCGTCACTGCGCCCGCGAGCCCTGATCTCGCGCAACTGCATCACCGCGTGCCTGTGACGATCAGGCCCGAGCAATTCGCGCGCTGGCTCGACTGCCTGCCCAACGATGTCGACGATGTGATGCCGATGCTGAAGGCGCCCGATGTCGGCGAGTTCGCCTGGCACCAGGTGACGATGCGGGTGAATGCCGTCGCCAACGACGATGCGCAATTGCTGCTGCCGATGACCGCAGAAGAGATCGCGGCGGAGGACGCTCCGGCGGCGAAGAAGGTAGCAGTGCGCAAGGTGACGCCGCGCGAGGATGACGGGCAGGGGTCGTTGTTTTGAGGGCGGCTGAAGCCGCGAGATGAGTGCACGCATACAGGCACAGGTATCTCCACATCGTCGTCCTGGCGAAAGCCAGGACCCATAACCCCCGCTGTTGATTGTGAACGGGATCGCGGCCCCAGCGACGCGCAACAATGCGCATTTGGGGTAATGGTCCTGGCTTTCGCCAGGACGACTGCGGTGGATGGTTCTCGGTTCAAGATGAGAAACACACGGTGTCATCACCCGCGTAGGCGGGTGATCCAGTATTCCAGAGACAGCAGCGCTTGAGCCGAGAAGCCGCGGCGTACTGGATCGCCCGGTCAAGCCGGGCGATGACAGATGTGGATGAGGATGCAACTTCGCATTCTCACCTCTCGTCATTCCGGGCTCGCGCCAAGCGGCGCGCCCCGGAATGACCGCTACCCCTTCACGGACGCCACGCCCTCGATCTCGATCAGCATCTTCGGATTGGGCAGCGCCACTACGACGCAGGTGGTGCGTGCGGGATAGGGCGCGGGGCCGAACGCGCCGGCATAGAGCGCGTTCATCGCGGCGACGTCGCTGGCGCGCGTCAGCAGCACGTTGACCTTGACGAGATCGCGCATCGTCGCGCCCGCCTCATTCAGCACGCGCTTGAAATTGGTCACGACATTGGCGAACTGCGCCTCGAAACCGTCGGGCAGCTCGCGGTTGGCGTCGAAGCCGGGAATGCCCGAGATGAACAAGAGATCGCCGACGCGGGCGCCGAACGAAAGTGGCGGCGCCTGGATGCCGGGCGGAGGTGGGAAGTGCTTGATCGCTGTCATGTGTCACCCGTCTGCGCGAGATGGAAGGGAAGCGGTTTCGGCGGCGCGCGGCGCCATTGTGCGCGGGCGCCAGAGATTCTTGCCGAGCAGATTCTGGCCGATCATGCCTGCCAGCATCGCGACTACGAACACCACGATCGGCAACGAAAGGCCGGCGAGATTGACCAGCGCGGGGCCGGGGCAGATGCCGGCAAGGCCCCAGCCGATGCCGAACAGGATGGCGCCACCAACCAGCGGCGCATCGATGTCGTTGCGGTCGGGCCACAGAAAGCGTGCCGAGAAGGTGGGCGCAGCGCGGCGCCGCGCGATCGCAAAACCGGATGCCGTGACCGCAACGGCGCCCGCCATCACGAAGGCGAGCGTCGCGTCCCAGGCGCCGAACAAATCGAGGAAGCCGAGCACCTTCTGCGGATCGGTCATGCCGGAGATCAGGAGGCCCGCGCCAAAGATCAGGCCGCAGATGAAGCTTGCGAGAACGGGCATCGCTAGCCTCCGATCACGTGTCTTGCGATCGCAACCGTCGCGATCGCTGCCGTCATGAAGATGAACGTCGCCACGATCGAGCGGCCGGACAGCCGGGCGAAGCCGCAGACGCCGTGGCCCGAGGTGCAGCCATTGCCCATGCGGGTGCCGAATCCGACCAGAAGGCCCGCGATCGCGATCACGACAAGGCTCGCGTTCATCTCCGGCCGCGGCAGCGGCGCGCCGAACAGCGCTGCAATCAGGGGCGCCGCGATCAGCCCCGCGATGAATGCGATGCGCCATCCGCGGTCGGCGGTATCAGGCTGGAGCAGGCCGCCGACGATGCCGGTAACCCCTGCGATTCGTCCGGTCAGCAGCATCAGCAGCGCCGCGGCGAGGCCGATCAGCGCGCCGCCGGCGAAGCCGGAAATTGGGGTGAAATCGTGCATCTGTGCAGATCCCTGTTGCGCAAACTCCTCAGCGATCCGGCAAAGCGGTGCGCGCGCATGCGCCAACGTCGCGCGGCTGCACGGCCGATGATAGACTTCGCGAGATCAGGAACAAGCGCAATCCCGCATGTTTCGCAGGCGTTTCGACGATGCCTGCCGTCGGCTGGATTGCCGCGATTCGCATCTCGCCCTCACTTCGTCCGGAGAACCCCCCATGAGACTGTCATCCGCCGCCCGCGCCGTGCTGCTCGCACTGGCGCTGCTCACCGGATCGTCCGCCGCCCTGGCCGACGAGGGCGCGGTGACGCTCGTGATCTTCAAGGGCGGCTGGATCTTCGGCGGCTCCGCCGGCAAGGGCGTGTTGACCTTCAAGGGCCAGACCTACGGGCTCACCGCCGGCGGGCTGGACTACGGCCTCGTGTTCGGCGGCTCAAAGACCACGTTGCAGGGGCGGGTCCGCAACATCCGCCGTGCCCAGGATATTGCCGGTGTCTACGCCGCGGCGGGCATGGGCGTTGCGCTCGGCGCCGGCGTGCGCGGCATCCTCTTGACCAACCAGAACGGCGCCGTGCTCGAACTGAGCGGCAAGCAGATCGGCCTGATGGCCAATGTCGACCTCAGCGGGCTCGCGATCACGTTGAAGGAGTAACGGCGCTCACCAGATTCGGTCGCGTAGGATGGGTGGAGCGAAGCGAAACCCATCATCTCTCCCGCGGTTGAGAAGTTGATGGGTTTCGCTGCGCTCTACCCATCCTACGGTTCTGCGATCCACTGCGCGAGCTCACGCCACGCCTGCAAGCTCCAATGTCCGGACGCTGCGCCCGACGGCGACGGCAGCACGAATACATCCGGGAATCCACCCATCGGCGTCTGCCGCCCAAGCGCAATTGCGCTGGTCGGCCGGTGATAAAACAGGCTCGCCGCCTTCTTGCTGGTGAAGGCGATCGTCTTCGGCCGATATGTCGCGATCTTCGTCCTGAAGCCGATCACATCGAACGAGCCTCGCGCGATCTCATGATCCATCCCGGCGCCGGTCTTGGAGAGATCGGTGAAGCCGATGCCGAGCTCGAGCAATGCCGCGAACTCATCAGGCCGATAGCGCCGCGGCGTGATGCCGGCCTCATGCAACGCGCGCCAGAACCGGTTGCCGGGATGCGCATAGTAATGCCCGACCGCGGCCGAGCGCGTGCTGGCCGCGGTGCCGACGAACACCAGTCGAAGATTGGCGCGGAGCTGATCGGGGAGGCGGTGGGAATTGTTGTCAGGCATCTGAAGGGAGACCGAGGAGAGCATGCGCGCGTTAACGTGTGATGAGATCAGGTCGAATAGCGACAGCGCGACGCTCCCTCTCCCGCTTGCGGGGGTGGTCGGATCGCAGCAGCGCCGAGCCGTTCGCCGCAGACGCGCGCGGCCAAAATATCGAAAACAACCCCATGCAAAGGAGCTGGCGGCTGCCGCCGTCCGACACGACGCCTGTCCGTAGCGGGTGAAGATGTCGTGTTTTTGTAGCTCGTGATCTGTCGCCTTCGTTTCTGATTTGCAGGGGAGCCGGAAGGCGGGGACGGCTTTCCCTGATTGATCATGC
>NZ_LGHK01000285.1 GCF_001908235.1 Bradyrhizobium sp. NAS96.2 | reverse complement strand
GACCGCGAACGCCGCGCCGGGCGCAGCACCGAGCGACACCGAGAGCGAGCGGGCGGCGCAGCCCAGCGTGTTCAATCCGACCTATGGCTCGGAGGCCGCGCCGGCCGCGACGCGTGGCAATAAACGGCCCTTCGTCCTCGATCCGCTGCTCGGCAATTAGTATTTCGAGCATGATCCGGAAAAGTGCGAAGCGGTTTTCCCTCGCCACAAGCGCGCAACGCGTTTGCGCGGAGGTCATGCTCAAACTACCTAGCGTGTCATGAACCATTTCGACTATCGCAACGGCGTGCTGCATGCCGAGGCGGTCAATCTCATTGAGCTCGCGGAAGCCGTCGGCACGCCGTTCTATTGCTATTCGACGGCGACGCTGGAGCGGCACTACCGGGTCTTCACCGAGGCCTTCGCCGGCGAGAAGGCGCTGGTCTGCTACGCCATGAAGGCGAACTCCAACCAGTCGGTGCTGCGCACGCTGGCCAAGCTCGGCGCCGGCGCCGACGTGGTGTCCGGCGGCGAATTGAAGCGGGCGCTGGCCGCCGGCATCCCGCCGTCGAAGATCCTGTTCTCCGGCGTCGGCAAGACCGAAAGCGAGCTGCGCGCCGCGCTCGCCGCCGACATCCTCTGCATCAACATCGAGTCCGAGCCGGAGCTCGAGATGCTGTCGCGCCTTGCGGTCGAGATGAAGACGACCGCGCGCATCTCGGTGCGGGTCAATCCCGACGTCGATGCCGGCACCCACGCCAAGATTTCGACCGGCAAGTCGGAGAACAAGTTCGGCATTCCGATCGCGCGCGCCCGCGAGGTCTATGCCCGCGCGGCAAAGCTGCCGGGCATCAAGGTCACCGGCACCGACGTGCATATCGGCAGCCAGATCACCGATCTCGGACCGTTGGAAGTCGCCTTCCGGCTGCTTGCCGAATTCGTGCAGACGCTGCGCGCCGACGGCCACGATATCTCGCATGTCGATTTCGGCGGCGGCCTCGGCATTCCCTATTACATGGACCGCGCCGCGCCGCCGGCACCGGATGCCTATGCCGCGATGGTCAAGCGTGTCACGCACAATCTCGGCTGCACGCTGATGTTCGAGCCGGGCCGCCTGATCGTCGGCAATGCCGGCATCCTCGTTGCCCGCGTGATCCATGTGAAGCCGGGCGAGGCCAAGAACTTCGTCATCATCGACGCCGCGATGAACGATTTGATCCGGCCGACGCTGTATGAAGCGCATCACGACATCTTAGCCGTGCGCGAGCCGGCCGCGGGCACGCCGACCATGGTCGCCGATGTGGTCGGTCCGGTCTGCGAGACCGGCGACTATCTCGCGCTCGACCGCGCGCTGCCGCAGCCGAAGGCCGGCGATCTTCTCGCGATCATGACCGCGGGCGCCTATGGCGCGGTGCAGTCCGGCACCTACAACACGCGGCCGCTGGTGCCCGAGGTGCTGGTCAAGGACGACCAGTACGCCGTGGTCCGCCCGCGCATCGACGTCGACGCGCTGATCGCGATGGACAAGCCCGCGCCGTGGTTGTGAGCCGCTGAGCGCGCTTCACTAACGGTGTCGTCCCATTGGCCTCGTTAACGGTGTCGTCCCTGCGAAAGCAGGGACCCATAACCACCGAACGTGGTTGTTGTGCTGCGCTGGGGCCCCAGCTCAACTAAATCACTGGCGTCTGTGGTTATGGGTCCCGGGTCGCGCTTCGCTTGCCCGGGACGACGGCGTTTGTTTCGTCGACGACGCTTACTTCGCGGCGTGACTGCCTTTTCCGCCGCCACCCACGATCACACCTGCGGCCTTCTCGATCGGCTTGATCGCCGCGGTGAAATCCGACTCCGGTCCCTCGTCGCGGATGATCACTTCCCAGAGCCGGCCGACCGCTTCGGCGACTTCCATCGAGAGCCCGAGCGCGCGCATTTCCTCGACGGCAAGGCGGACGTCCTTGACCATCAGACCGGTGGCGAAGCCGAAGTCGAAGCTGCGCGGCAAGACCGAGCGCGGAAACTTGTCGCGGCTCGCGGTGTTCAGCCCCGAGCCGGCGTTGATGACGTCGATCATCACGGCCGGATCGAGCCCGGACTTCACGCCCATCACGACGGCCTCTGACGTTGCGACCATCGCGGTCGCGGAGAGGAAGTTGTTGGCGAGCTTCATGGTCTGGCCGGAGCCCGGCTTGGTGCCGATGAAGAACACCTTGCCGATCACGTCGAGCGCGCCCTTGACCAGTTCGAAATCGGCGCGCGGGCCGGACACCATCACCGCCAGCGTGCCCTTCTCGGCGCCGGACACGCCGCCGGAGACCGGGCTGTCGATCTGCACGATGTTCTTCTTGGCCAGCAGATCGTGGATCTTCACCGCCATCCGCGAGCCCACGGTAGACAGGTCGATGAAGCGCTTGACGCGCGTGCCCTCGATCACGCCGCCTGCGCCGGTTGCGACCTCGAGCGAAGCCTGCAGCGAGGGCAGGCTCGCCATCACGGTCTCGACGCGGTCGGCGATGTCCTTCGGCGACGATGCTGCCGCAGCGCCGAGCGCAACCAACCTGTCGCGCGCGTCCTTGCTGGTGTCGAACACGGTGAGCTTGTGGCCGGCCTCGATCAGCCGGCGCGCCATCGGGAAGCCCATCTTCCCGAGGCCGATGAATCCGATTTCCATGGGTCGTTTCCTCTACGTCGTTATGCGGCGAAGTCGCGAGCCCCGCATTCAATGTCGTCCCGGCGAAGGCCGGGACCCATTACCGCCGCGACCTGATTTTGTGATCCGCTGGAGCCCCAGCATGTTCTCACCACGAAGGCCTGTGGTTATGGGTCCCGGCCTTCGCCGGGACGACGATGCGGAGGCAGCAGCGGCTCATGCCTTGTTGTCGAGCTCGGCGAACACCTCGCGCGCGATGCGGAAGCTGTCGACGCCGGCCGGGATGCCGGCATAGATCGAGACCTGCATGAAGATCTCGCGGATCTCGTCGCGCGACACGCCGTTGGTCAGCGCGCCCTTGATGTGCGCCTTCAATTCGTGCGGCCGGTTCAGGATCGAGATCATCGCGAGGTTGAGCATGCTGCGGGTTTTGCGCGGCAGCTCCTCGCGGCCCCAGACCGCACCCCAGCAATATTCCGTGACGAGTTCCTGGAACGGCTTGTTGAAGCTGTCCGAGTTCTTCAGCGCATTGTTGACATAGGCCTCGCCGAGCACCGCCTTGCGGATTTCGAGCCCCTTGTCGTGCGTCTTCTGGTCCATATGGTTTCCTCATGCGTTAAGGCGTTGGTTCGGCCGGGACGTTACGGGGTCGAACCGCCGCAGTCACGCCTTCGTGTTATGCGTAATTCCCGGTGTGGGTTACGCCCCGGAACGGGTGCCTCAAAGCCGCCGCCGTGCTAGGCTGACATGCCGGCTACCCCGGAGATTTTATTGAGCGGAGCCAACATCGACCCGTCTGACAGCCCGTCACGCGCCGTCCGCGACAGCGAAGCGATCGCGCGGCTGAAACTGACCGAGGCTTTGCAGCGGGCAAAATTCGCGATTGCGTGGGAACGGGCCTGGCCGCATCTGGCGCGGTTCCTGGCGGTTGCAGGGTTGTTCTTGGTCGCATCCTGGGCCGGGCTATGGCTGGTGCTGCCGTTTGCCGCACGGCTCGCTGGCGCCGGCCTGTTCGCGCTGGCCGGGCTCGCGGCGTTGGCGCCGCTGGTGCGCTTCCGCTGGCCGAGCCGCGAGGAGGGCCTGAGCCGGCTCGATCGCGGCGCAGGGATCCGCCATCGCCCGGCGACTACGCTCTCCGACACGCTCACCAACAAGGACCCGTTCGCGCTGGCGCTGTGGCAGGCGCAGCGCGAGCGCACGCTGGCCTCGATCAAGCGCATCCGCGCCGGCCTGCCGCGACCGCGCGTTTCGCTGCATGACCCCTGGGCGCTGCGCGCGCTGGTCATCGTGATGCTGGTCGCGACTTATGTCGCGGCCGGCGACGAGCGCGGGCTGCGGATCGCCTCCGCGTTCGACTGGAACGGCATCATGGCGCCGGCCAATGTCCGGGTCGACGCCTGGGTGACGCCGCCGAACTACACCGGCAGGCCGCCGATCATTCTCTCCAACGCCAACAAGGACGCCAACGCGGCCGACACCACCCCGCTCGCGGTTCCCTCGGGCAGCACGCTCTTGGTGCGCTCCAGCGGCGGCACCATCGACGTCGTGGTCGGTGGCGGCGTCACCGAGGTGGCGCCGGAGGGGCAGGCGCCCAAGGGCACCAATGAGCGGCATTTCAAGATCACCGGCGACGGCACCGCGCATGTCCGCGCGCCGGCCGGTCAGCCGCAGTGGAAATTCACCGCGATGCCGGACCGTCCGCCGTCGATTGCGCTCGCCAAGGATCCGGAGCGGCAGGCGCGCGGCGCCTTGCAGATGTCCTACAAGCTCGAGGACGATTACGGCGTCACCGAAGCGCGCGCGCAGTTCGCGGCGCGGCCCGCTGATGCGGCGAAGGACGCGACCAAGGATGCCGACGGCAAGGCCGCACAGCCGCGGCCGCTGTTCGAACCGCCGCAGTTTCCGCTGGTGCTGCCGAATGCGCGCACCCGCAACGGCGTCGGTCAGACCGTCAAGGATCTCAGCGAAGACCCCTATGCCGGCGCCGACGTGACGCTGACGCTGACCGCCAAGGACGAGGCCGGCAACGAGGGCAAGAGCGAGCCCTTCAACATGCGCTTGCCGGAGCGGCTGTTCACCAAGCCGTTGGCGCGCGCGCTGATCGAGCAGCGCCGTATCCTGGCGCTCGATGCCAACCAGAACGGCCAGGTCTACGCCGCGCTCGATGCGCTGATGATCGCGCCCGAGATGTTCATGCCGGAGACCGGCCATTATCTCGGCCTGCACACCGTGGCCCGTCAGCTCGAGGCGGCGCGTACCGACGATCAGCTGCGCGAAGTCGTCGCCAGCCTGTGGGCACTCGCCGTCACCATCGAGGACGGCAATATCAGCGATGTCGACAAGGCGCTGCGCGCGGCGCAGGACGCGCTCAAGCAGGCGCTGGAGCGCGGCGCGAGCGACGAGGAGATCAAGAAGCTCACCGACAATCTGCGCGCTGCGCTGGACAATTTCCTGCGCCAGATGGTCGAGCAGTTCCGCAACAATCCGCAGCAGCTCGCGCGGCCGCTCGATCCCAACGCCAAGGTGCTGAGCCAGCAGGATCTCAAGAACATGCTCGATCGCATGGAGCGGCTGTCGCGCTCCGGCGACAAGGATGCGGCCCGGCAGCTGCTCGAGCAGATGCAGCAGATGCTGGAAAACCTGCAGATGGCGCAGCCCAATCAGGGCGACGACGACATGCAGCAGTCGCTCAACGAACTCGGCGACATGATCCGCAAGCAGCAGCAGTTGCGCGACAAGACCTTCAAGCAGGGTCAGGATTCCCGCCGCGACCGCATGCGCGGCAAGCAGGGCGATCAGTCGATGGGCGACCTGCAGCAGGATCAGCAGGCGCTGCGCGACCGCCTGAAGAAGCTGCAGGAAGAGCTCGCCAAGCGCGGCATGGGTCCGGATCAGCGCGGCCAGAAGGGCCAAAAGGGTCAGAAAGGCGATCAGGCCCAGCAGGGCGAGCAAGGCGGCGACCAGGGCGATGATGACGGCGACGGGCTCGACCAGGCCGATTCCGCGATGGGCGATGCCTCCGGGCGGCTCGGCGAAGGCAATGCCGACGGCGCGGTGGATTCGCAGGGCCGCGCGCTGGACGCGCTGCGCAAGGGTGCGCAGAGCCTTGCGGACGCGATGCAGCAGGGCGATGGCGACCAGCCCGGCGATAGCCCCGGCAATCGCGCCGGCCGCCAGCAGAGCGGCGGCAACCAGACCGATCCGCTCGGCCGCCCGCTGCATGGCCGCGAATTCGGCGACGACTACACGGTGAAGATCCCCGGCGAGATCGACGTCCAGCGCGTCCGCCGCATCCTCGAAGAACTGCGCCGCCGCCTCGCCGATCCGTCACGCCCGCAGATCGAGCTCGACTACATCGAGCGGCTGCTGAAGGATTATTGATCCCGCCATCATCTCTGCTGTCATCGCCCGGCTTGCCGCCTCCGCTAAAGCTTCGGCGCGCCTGAAGCGAGAAAGCCCCGTCGAAGCCTTGGCGTAGACGGGACCGGGCGATCGAGTATTCCAGAGACATCGCAGCATGAATCGACAAGCCGCACGTACGAATGCTTCGTCTGCACGGCGCATGGCGAGGATCGGTGCGACGACGCGAGCACTCGTGACGTGGCAGGCATCAGCTTCTGTAAGCCGGCAGAGCGTCAATCGTCGCGCTGCAAGTCTGACTTCCAAGCGACATCGATCGAGTAAGGACATCGATCGAGCGCCTGGGTTCCTGGAGTTGCACGCTAACTTCGCAGCAACCGTTGACGCTGATCCGACTGTGCCGAAACGTCGCTTGCTGGAGCGACGATTGCGGTGTGAGCAAACGCACCGCGCAGATTTTTCACTAGAAAGTGATTGAATAACTCGTCAAAGTTTGCTTATTTAATTTGCTTATTGCCCAAGCGCGGGGCGCGAACCTCCAAATCGGCTGTCGCGGACCGCGTGAATTTGACGAAAGTGTTTTCTGGTTTGCTTGCCCTCGCGGGAGATATTTGCCCGCGGATAGGAGGTGCAATGCAGCAGCGGTGCATCATTCAATTGTCGGGGCTCCCTCTCTCAAACGGCGCTTCGAGCACAGTCAACCCGTCGAACGAGAGCTAGCAACAAGCTCTTCAAACGGCCGCGCTTTGCTTTGGTCGGGCCTTCTGATTGCCAACACTGACGGCTCCCTGCGGCGAGCACGCCCCGAGGAGAGACGCGACGCGCAGGACCGCGCGGCGCATAGCAGAATTTTCTCAAATTTCTGAGGAGCAGGCTATGTCACTCACCATCACCGGCAAAGTTATTGAGGACGAGAACCTCGGTTTAACAACTCTGGCGACCGATAACGATGTTGCCCCCGACACTGACAGCAACGTCATTCTCTCCACCTTCCAGAGCAGCATCAGCACCGCATCGTCTCTGGGTGCTGAGCTCAAGACGCTGGGCATTTATCCCGATACGACCACGAACGCCGGCGCCGGCACGACGGCGGCCATCGGCATCGCCGAGAATGCGATCGTCAGCACCACCGACCAGAATTTGAAGTTCACTACCGGCAGCGGCGGCGCGCTCAACGGCGTCGATACCGGCTTCAAGGCCATCGACGGCAACGAGATCTTCCTCTTCTCCGACTCGAGCAATCCGGACATCGTGCTCGGCCGCGAGACCAACAGCACCGGCACCGTCGCCTTTGCACTCCTGTTGCAACCGACGAGCGGCGGCGCAACCATCTGGATCGTGCAGTACGAGGCACTCTTCAACACGAATCCGTCCGCGGGAGAGGACGCCAACACCCTCGATCTCACCAATAAGATTTACGTCAGCGGGTCGTCCACCTCAACTTCATCGTTCAACATCGGCACCAAGATGCCGGGACAGAACTACTGGTTGCCGTTCGCCAACACCACCGGCACCCAGACTGTCATCGTGACCGGGCTCGACGCGAGCACGTCCAGTCCCGACACCGTCAACACCAGTTCGGTCGGCGACGGCAGCGACAGCCAGGCAGTCACCCCCGGCCAGGCGCTGCGCTTCGATTTCGTATCGAGCTTCACCGGCGGCTCCACCAAGGACAAGACCTTCCTCACCGACGGTTCACTCAACACCCTCGTCTATACCGAAGGCACGGGGGCGAGCTTCGACATCAGCCAGGTGACCCCCACCCATAGCCTGGTCAACGTTAAGATCATCGCCCAGAACGAGTCCGCCGGCACGTTCGGCGCCACACAGACCAGCATTTCCACCAACACGGTCGCGATCGGCGAGATCAAGGTCTGGACCGGCGGGATCGGCGGGACCCTGATCGCCGACTCGGCGCGGACGACCGGCAACAACGGCATCACCTTCGGCGGCAGCACGAGCGCCCCGAACGGCACTGTCAACGGTCTCACAGCGGGTGAAACAATCCAGTTCACTTCCCTGAACAGCGCGCAATTCGACCAGTTCGTGGTCGTGAACACCCTGCCCCCGGGCAACACGCCGGGCTTCGATATTCTCAACGTCACGGAAGCGCAGACGAACACGACCACCGATACCACGGAAGCCGGCTCGCACATCATCTTCGAGGACAGCGTTCCGACCGCGAGCACCAACACGCAGACGGCGACGGTCGACGAGGACGCGCTCGCCGGCGAGACGACCGGTGAGACGGGTAAAGGAGGATCGGCCACCGGGAACGTGTCGAACCTGTTTAATTCGGGCGTGGACACGCCGCTCACATTTGCGCTCTCCGGCTCCACCTCCGGGCTGCCGACGCTGACGTCGGGCGGCGTGGCGGTGACCTATGCGATCACGAGCGACGGTACCACCGACACCCTGACTGCAACGAAGGTGGGCGGCGGAACCGTGTTCACCTTCGCGCTGACCGAGGCGACGGGGGCCTACACCTTCACGCTCTCGGCCCCGATCGACCAGGACGAGAGTGGTCCAGCCAACAGTGCCGGCG
>NZ_LGHK01000284.1 GCF_001908235.1 Bradyrhizobium sp. NAS96.2 | reverse complement strand
TGCCGACCGCGCTCGGCATCGCCGGCGCCCGCCGCGCGCTGTTGACGCTGTGGCCGGTCGCCGACGAAGGCACCGCGAACTTCACGGTGCGCTTCTACGAGCACCTCGCCGAGGGCCTGACCTATTCCGATGCGCTGCGCCAGACCCGGCGGGATGCGCGCGAGGGCAAGGTCGCGGGCGCCCGCGACGCCAGCGTGTGGGCGGCGTTCGTGCTGTTCGAGGGCTGAGGCGGACACCGGACGCAAGAGAACGGTGGACATCTCGCAGGCCGTTGTCATCTTGACATGTCGCTGGATTACGTCCGGTCACATCGCAAGGGCCTTCGCCGCGGGATTGCGCAGGGCAGCCCAGCGCGCTAGCGCGCGGGATTTGCTTTGACAGCAGCGCCCTGATCGAGGACAAGCCGCGCATGCCGAAAAAACCCGGGACCAATCCCAAAGGCGAATTCGCCTTCTTCAACGTCTTCTATGAAGACGGCTCGCAGCGCTCCAACCGCCGCGTGCCCTCGGAGCTGCTGGGCGGGCTCGACGGCGACGAGCCGGTGCGCGCCTTCCTGCGCGAGCAGGACCGCGAGATCGCCGAAAAGGGCGGCCGCGCGCCGCTCGAGATCAAGTCGATCGAGCGGGTCGGGGCGAAGAAGAAGTAGCGCAGGCGAGCTGGCTGCTACGTCAAGCCCACCCGCTGAACCATGTCCGCACTCCATCAGCATCAGAGCAAGCGGCACCCCTCTCCCCACCCCTCCCCCCACAAGGGGGGAGGGAGCCCTGCCGCCAGCACACTCCTCACCTTCGCGACCGACGTCCGGCACGCATTGTGGCGCGATGTACAAGCGCGGCAGAACCAACACGTGAGAGAGCTACGTGAGGCGGGCACGCCGGACAGGCTCCCTCCCCCCTTGTGGGGGAGGGTTGGGGAGAGGGGTGGCCCCGGGCGCTGGCAGATGGAATGCGCACAGGCTGACCAAACAAAAACGGCGGGCATTAGCCCGCCGTTTTCATTGAATGCGTGCTTGTAAGCTTAGTTGTCCAGGAACGACCGCAGCTTGCGGCTGCGCGACGGGTGCTTCAGCTTGCGCAGCGCCTTGGCTTCGATCTGGCGGATGCGTTCGCGGGTGACCGAGAACTGCTGGCCGACTTCTTCCAGCGTGTGGTCGGTGTTCATGCCGATACCGAAGCGCATGCGCAGCACGCGCTCTTCGCGCGGAGTGAGCGAGGCCAAGACACGCGTCGTGGTCTCGCGCAGGTTGGACTGGATCGCCGCGTCGATCGGCAGGATCGCGTTCTTGTCCTCGATGAAATCGCCGAGATGCGAGTCTTCCTCGTCACCGACGGGCGTCTCGAGCGACAGCGGCTCCTTGGCGATCTTGAGGACCTTGCGGACCTTCTCCAAGGGCATGCCGAGCTTCTCGGCGAGTTCTTCCGGGGTCGGCTCGCGGCCGATCTCGTTCAGCATCTGGCGCGAGGTGCGGACGATCTTGTTGATCGTCTCGATCATGTGCACGGGGATGCGGATGGTGCGGGCCTGATCGGCGATCGAACGGGTGATCGCCTGCCGGATCCACCAGGTGGCGTAGGTCGAGAATTTGTAGCCGCGGCGATATTCGAACTTATCGACCGCCTTCATCAGGCCGATATTGCCTTCCTGGATCAGGTCGAGGAACTGGAGGCCGCGGTTGGTGTACTTCTTGGCGATCGAGATCACGAGACGGAGGTTGGCTTCCACCATCTCCTTCTTGGCCTGACGGGCCTCGCGCTCGCCCTTCTGCACGCCGTGCACGATCTTGCGGAATTCGCCGATCTCGAGGCCGGTGAGCGCGGCCAGCGACTGGATCTCGTGGCGCAGGTCCTTGATGCGGTCCTTCTCGTGATGGACGAAGTTCTTCCAGCCCTTGGCCGAGAGCTTCGAGACACGGTTGAGCCAGCGCGGATCGAGCTCCGAGCCCTGGTAGTTGCGCAGGAAGTCCTCGCGCGCAACGCCATGGCTGTCGCCGAGGCGCAGCAGGCGGCCCTCGAACGAGACCAGCTTCTTGTTGATGTCGTAGAGCTGCTCGACCAGTGAATCGATGCGGGCCTGGTTGAGGCGCAGCGACTTCACCTCGACGATGATCTCGTCCTTCAGCTTCTTGTACTTGCGCTCCTGCGAGGGCGACAGCGACTCGCTCTGCAGCTGGTTGGCGATGTCCTGCTCCTGCAGGCGGCGCAGCTTCTTGTACTCGGACGCGATCTTGTCGAAGGTCTCGACCACCTTCGGCTTCAGCTCGGCCTCGATGGCAGCGAGCGACATCTGGTTCTCGAACTCGTCGTCGTCCATGTCGCCTTCGGCGGCGGCCTCAGCGGGATCCTTCTCCTCGGCGCCTGCTTCGCCACCGGCGGGCGCGGCGCGGAACGGAGTCGGCGACGGCGGAGCTGCGGGCGGCGCGACATGGGCCGGCGCCCCGGCTTGCGCATCACCGCCATTGCCTTCAGCGGCAGCGCCCTCGGCGCCGTTGTTGCCGATCAGGTTCGGATTGATGCCGCCCTTGGACTCGGGGCCGGCATAGGTGGCTTCGAGATCGATGATGTCGCGAAGGAAGATCTTTCCTTCGTTGAGCTCGTCGCGCCAGATGATGATGGCCTGGAAGGTCAGCGGGCTCTCGCAGAGGCCCGCGATCATCGCCTCTCGGCCGGCCTCGATGCGCTTTGCGATGGCGATTTCGCCTTCGCGCGACAGCAGCTCGACGGTGCCCATCTCGCGCAGATACATGCGCACGGGATCGTCGGTGCGCTCGCCGGGCTCCGACTTCTTGACCTCGGTGACGGCCTTCTGCGTGACCTCGACGAGCTCGTTATCGGTCTCGTCGTCGCCGTCGTCCTTCTCGTCCTCGCCTTCAGAGTCGTCGGCCTCGGTGACATTGATGCCCATGTCCGAGAGCATCGACATGATGTCTTCGATCTGTTCGGGCGAGGTCGTGTCGGAAGGCAGCACTTCGTTGAGCTGATCGAAGGTCACGAAGCCGCGCTTCTTGGCCTGCTTGATCATCTTCTTCACCGCGGCATCCGACAGGTCGAGCAACGGCGACGGCGCGTCAGCGGAATCCTTCTCAGGAGCATCCGCTGCCTTGTCGTCTTTTTCCTTGTCCTTAACCTGCAGCGTCTTTGCCTTGGTGGCCATTCACTAAGCTCCCGAAACGCGGTCATGCAAAATGGTGCCACGCACGCACGTTTGCACGCTATCTAGAATTACTCTCTCGACGCACAAAGGGCGGCGCACAAATTTCGCCACCCCTGTCATCCGTCTCGATGGTTTCCATCTGCAATAGCCGCGAGGCTATTAAGTTTCGCTTAACCCTGTTTTTGCAGCCAAACCATGGATTTGGCGAGTCTTTTCGCTGGTTCGGCCGGTGCCGTCCGCAGCATTTTTGTTATCAGACATTACGCTGGAACCGGCCCGATAATTCGCCGAACCCTTCAATCAGGGCTTCGGTCCCGTCGGCTTCTGCCATCCGGGCCTGGATATCCTGCAACCATGCCAGATTGGCCTCGCTGGAGTCTTCAGCCAAGGCCGCTTCCGCATCTTTTCTTTCCCTAAGTAAGGCGTGGGTTTTCTGATGCAAGGCAACGAGTTGACGCCAGGTTGATAAAACATCCTCGCGCGCCGCGCCGATCTGCGTCCCCCACACCGCCTGGGTTGTGATCGCCCGCTCAACCCTTTGAAGAATCTGCGATAATCCGCTTGCCTCAAGGTCGGCGCGCATCTTCTCGGCCTGCTCCTCGACGTCAGGGGAATGGTGATGATCGTGGGCAAAGGCCGCGATAATGGCGGCCCTGAGCTTGTGGGCCTCCGGGTGGGCAAGCTCCAGCGCCGCCACCTCCTCCAGATGGTCGTGCAGCAGCCAGGGGTGGTTGATCAAGGATAGCAGGATCAGCGCCTCGCGGCGGGAGATCGCGCTGCGCTGGCCGCGCATGATCGAGCTGTTGGCGAGCTGCGGGCTCGCGGCCTGATACGGCCCCCGTGAAATCCCGGGGGTGGCGCCGCCCTTGCCGCCAAAGCGGC
>NZ_LGHK01000283.1 GCF_001908235.1 Bradyrhizobium sp. NAS96.2 | reverse complement strand
TGCGCGCCCGGCTCGGGCTGCCGAAGGCCGACGACGGCAAGCTGCCGATGGCGGTCGGGGTCGACCAGCGCGGCGAATCCTACGGCCTGCTGATCGACCAGATCGGCGAGGTGCTGCGGCTGCCCGAGGACGGCCGCGAGGACAATCCGGTCAACCTCGATCCCCGCATGGCCAAGCTCGCCGGCGGCGTCCACCGCCTCGACGGCCAGCTCATGGTCGTCCTCGATGTCGATCGCGTGCTCGAACTGGTGCCCGATGCCAAAGCGGCCTGAGACCGGCCGCTGCAATTGAAGAAACTGAAACATCCCACCGGGGATGAGGAAGGTGAGGTCGCAGATGAGAACATGTCTTGTTGTCGATGACTCAAGCGTCATTCGCAAGGTCGCCCGCCGTATCCTGGAAGGGCTCGATTTCACGATCGTCGAGGCTGAGGACGGCGCGAAAGCGCTTGAGGCCTGCAAGCGCGCGATGCCCGAGGCCGTGCTGCTCGACTGGAACATGCCTGTCATGGACGGCTACGAGTTTCTCGGCAATCTTCGCCGCATGCCCGGTGGCGATCAGCCCAAGGTCGTGTTCTGCACCACCGAGAATGACGTCGCGCATATCGCACGCGCGCTGCATGCCGGTGCCAACGAATACATCATGAAGCCGTTCGACCGGGACATCGTCACCGCGAAGTTCCAGGAAGTCGGGCTTATCTAAATCTACGTTCGATCCGGCGGCAGAAGCCCTCGGCTCAACGGTTGTTGTGCGTCGTGTTGCGTCGCTGGTGAAGTCATGAGTGTTGCGTTGACAAGTACTGCGGTTCCGACATCGACCCGGTCCGACAAGGTGCGGGTGATGGTGGTCGACGATTCCGTGGTGATCCGCGGGATGATCTCGCGCTGGATCGGCGCCGAGCCCGACATGGAGGTCGTGGCCTCGCTGCGCACCGGCCTCGACGCCGTCAACCAGCTCGAGCGCATCAATCCCGACGTCGCGGTGCTCGACATCGAGATGCCCGACCTCGACGGCATCTCGGCGCTGCCGCAGCTCTTGGCGAAGAAGCGCGATCTCGTCGTCATCATGGCCTCCACGCTGACCCGCCGCAACGCGGAGATCAGCCTGAAGGCGCTCTCGCTCGGTGCGTCCGACTACATTCCGAAGCCGGAGAGCACGCGCGAAGCCACCGCCGCCGAAACCTTCCGCCACGACCTGATCCAGAAGATCCGTCATCTCGGCGCCAAGGCGCGGCGCAGCACCGTGCACACCACGGCGAGCCCGCCGCTTGCGCCCGGTCACGACAGACCGCGGACTCTGGCTCCCGTCGCTGCGCCCGCCGCGCCGGCCCAGGTCGCGCGCCGTTCGTTTGGCCTGTTGCAGCCGAAGGTATTGCTGATCGGCTCGTCGACCGGAGGCCCGCAGGCGCTGATGTCGCTGGTTGCAGAGATCGGCCCGGTGATCGATCGCGTCCCGGTGCTGATCACCCAGCACATGCCGCCGACCTTCACCACGATTCTCGCCGAGCATCTGGCGCGCGCCAGCAAGCGGCCGGCGCATGAGGGGATCGACGGCGAGGCCATCAAGCCGGGCCGGATCTATCTGGCGCCGGGCGGACGCCATATGCGCATCGTGCGCCACGGCGTCGACGCCACCATCGCGCTCGACGATGGGCCGCCGGTCAATTTCTGCAAGCCCGCGGTGGACCCGATGTTCACCTCGGCGATCGAGGTCTGGCAGGGCAGCATCATGTCGTTGATCCTGACCGGCATGGGCTCCGACGGCATGCGCGGCGGCAAGGATATCGTCGCCGCCGGCGGCAGCGTGATTGCCCAGGACGAGGCGACCAGCGTGGTGTGGGGCATGCCTGGTGCTGCGGTCAATGCCGGGATCTGCGCGGCCGTGCTGCCGCTCAATCAGATCGCTTCGAAGCTTGTTCGCGTGTTTGCGGGAGACCGTTCGTGACGCCGCTGGACTACGAGTATTTGCGTAAGCTGCTGAAGGAACGTTCCGGCCTCGACCTGTCGAGCGACAAGCAATATCTCGTCGAGAGCCGCCTGCTGCCTTTGGCGCGCAGGTCGAACCTTGCCGGCATTCCCGAGCTGGTCCTGAAGATGAAGGGCGGCGCCGAGATGCTGACCTCGGAAGTGGTCGAAGCGATGACCACCAACGAGACCTTCTTCTTTCGCGACAAGATCCCGTTCGATCACCTGAAGGAAGCGGTGCTGCCGGCGCTGGCGCAGGCACGCGCGGCGCGCCGCAGCCTGCGGATCTGGTGCGCGGCATCGTCGACCGGGCAGGAGCCGTATTCGATCGCGATGCTGCTGAAGGAAATGACCGCGCTGTTCACCGGCTGGCGCATCGAGATCATCGCCACCGACCTGTCGCAGGCGGTGCTGGAAAAGTCCAAGGCCGGCCTGTTCAGCCAGTTCGAGGTGCAGCGCGGCCTGCCGATCCAGCTGCTGGTGAAGTACTTCAAGCAGCAGGGCGAGCTCTGGCAGCTCAACGCCGATATCCGCGGCATGGTGCAGCACCGCCAGCTCAATCTGCTGCAGGACATTGCGCATCTCGGCACCTTCGATGTGATCTTCTGCCGCAACGTGCTGATCTATTTCGATCAGCAGACCAAGGCGGGCATCTTCGGCAAGATTTCCCGGATGCTCGAGCCCGACGGCGTGCTGGCGCTTGGCGCGGCGGAATCCGTCGTCGGCATCACCAACCTGTTCAGACCCTATCCCGACCGCCGCGGGCTCTATCAGCCCAGCACCGCCCCGGTCGCGCGTGCCGGCGCCGCGCTGCATGTGCTGAAGGCGGTCGCGTCCGCGGCGCGGTGACTCGACTCGATCTCTCTAGATCGGGAAGCTCAACTCTGCGCGTTCCGTCACCCTGAGGAGCCGCGAAGCGGCGTCTCGAAGGGTCGACGGCCACTAGCCGGGCTGTGCATCCTTCGAGACGCGCTGCGCGCTCCTCAGGATGACGGAGTTGAATCGCAACCGCGTCGAGGCACTACAAAATCGCGTGCGGCAGGAAGCGCGAGGTGTTGCCGGTGATCGGATTTTCATCTTCGCGGATCGAGAGCCCGCAGGGCGTGTGGTCGACCAGCCAGCTTCCGAGCACCGGATACTGTCCGGAAAAATTCGGCAGCGGCGCCAGCGCCTGGCGGATGAATCCTTCGGCGCCGTAGGGGCCTTGCTCGGCGACCAGCGTGATGCCGGCGCTGACCAGTTCGACATTGGCGCCCTCGCGCGAATAGATCGGCTTGCGCACGAAGGAGGTGCCGAGCTGCGCCGCCTGCGGGTCGTCGTCGAAATAGGCCGGCAGCAAATTGGGGTGGCCCGGAAACATCTCCCACAACAGCGGCAGGATGCCCTTGTTGGACAGGATCGCCTTCCACGGCGGCTCGATCCATTGCGTCGGCGCGGAGCTCAGGTTCTTGCCGAATGCGTCGTGAAACATCCACTCCCACGGGTAGAGCTTGAAGGCGAGCGCGATCGGGCTTTCGTCGAGGTCGACGAACCGGCCATCATCGCGCAGTCCGATCTGCTCGATGTCGAGCACCGTCGTCTTCAGCCCGGCTTGCACCGCGGTGTCCTCGAGATAGGCGAGCGTGCCGGCGTCCTCGGCATTGCCGGTCAATCCGGTGAGGTGCAGCGGATGGTTGGCGCCGATCGTCTTCCAGGCCTCGATCAGCCGCTCATGGATCGAGTTGAACTGGTCGGCGCGCTTCGGGATGATGTTGCGCGCGATCGCTTGTTCGAGCCAGGTCCATTGAAACACCGCCGCCTCGAAGATCGAGGTCGGCGTGTCGGCATTGTATTCGAGCAGCTTGGCCGGGCCGCTGCCGCTGAATTTGAGGTCGAGCCGGCCGTAGAGGCTCGGATCCTCGCGGCGCCAGCTCGCCGCGATCAGGTCCCAGTACACCTCCGGAATCTTGAGCTGGCGCAGATAGCGCTCATCCTTGACCGCACGTTCGGCGAGCTCGAGGCACATCGCGTCGATCTCGGCGGTCGGCGCCTCGATATCGCGCTCGATCTCGTCGAGCGTGAAGGCGTAATAGGCGCGCTCGTCCCAGTAGCGTTCGCCGTCGATGGTGTGGAAGGTGAAGCCGGCGCTCTCGGCGGTTGCCTGCCAATCGTCGCGCTCGGGACATGCGATGCGTTGCATGAAGGGGACCGTGATCTTCAGAAGATGTGTGCCAGCCTCGTGTCAGCCACCGCCATGCGAGAACTCGCCGCGAGCGAGCGCGCGCGGCGCATCGCCGAAGCCGCCGGAGGGGGGCACTTGCTCGGGCTTTCGCCGTTCTCCGTGCCTCGCATGGTGGCGATGACTGCGGGCGTGACCTGGCGTCAGGCCGATCGAGGCTGCGCCGATCGCGACGCTGCCCATCAATTTCAGCCAGACGCGGCGTGAGCGCTTCATCGGCGCGATCCCTGCTGTTTGCGGAGCCGCGCCGAGTTTCCATCAGCTCTGAGCGCCGGGCAAGTGAAAGCACGTGACGACACGCCAAAGTGCTCATCAGCCACCGCCGAAGCCGAATGCATGCGCGAACGAGCCGAAGCCGCCGCGGCTTACCGACGAGCTTGACGCGGATGAGGAGCCGCCCGACGACGAGCTGCCGCTGTAGAAGCTGCTGCGCGACGAGCCGCCGCCGCTGCCGCCCGATCCGGACGACGAGCTGCGCTGTGTGCAGTCGGCGCCGGGCTGCGGGACGGCCGGCGCGGTGACGCCCGGCGGTGTCGGCGGGATCGGCTGGCAATTCTGCCGCGGCATCAGTGCGTAGGCGCCGCCGCCGACCGCGAGCGTACCCATCATCAGCAGCGCGACATGGTTGGAGCGCTTGGAGGGCGGATCCGGCCGCGGCGGCACCGCCGGCACCACTGGCCGCCGCTTGCCGAATTCCGGGTTGGGTTTGCGCGCCATGGTTCGGCTCGATGGCTCAGTAGATCATGCAGGCCGCGTTCAGCGCGCCTGCGGCCAGTGAGGACAGTCCGAGCCAGATCGCCGCTGCCATTTCGCCGGAGGCGATCCGCGCCGACAGGTTCGGCACCGGGATCTTCACGATGTAATAGACGATGATCTGCACGATCAGCGCGATGATGCTCCAGATCAGGCAGTCGATCACATTGGCGGAATGGGCGATCGCGCTGACCACCGGCAGCACGAAGCCGAGCAGGCTGAGGCCGAGCGCAATCGCCGCCGCGGAATCGTTGTCGCGGATCAGCTGGAACTCGTCATGCGGCGTGACGCGCGTGTAGACGAAGAGGTAGGCGACCACGGCGATCAGCGCCGTGCAGAAATAGACCAGGAACGCCGGCAGGCCGGCGAGGGATTGCAGGATCATGTGATGCGCCCGAACAGCCCTAAATCGTCATCCTATAGCTGATTGGTCGCGGTTCGCGAAGCTTCGGTTCGATGTGACCTGTGGGCTCCGGTGGACATCAGCGGAAAAATTGCTGCGCGCCGGTGTGAGCCGCTTCACAGCGGCTCCTGCGATAGCCGTCTATACGATATGCAACCAGAAGTGCATGTCGCGAATGGGCTCGGTGATCCCGATGACGACCAGTTTTGGCAACGACATCCTGCCGATGTTTCGACCGGGCGACATCGCCTGCATGGCGCCAAAGGGCGTTCGGCTCGGCGACGCCGACTGGATGAGCGACCCGGCCGGCAATGACGACTTTGCCGATCACGCCAACGCACGCCGCGTCTTCGCCGCGCTGTCGTCCGGCTTCATGCCGCCCGGTCACCGATGGTCCCAGGACTCGCTCGATCTCTATGCGAGCTGGATGGGGGACGGCTTCCAACCCTGAACCTCAATGTGGAGAGCAAAGATGAGAAGGTCGATCGACACGCTGCTCGTCTGTGGTCTGTTTGTGCTTCCCGCCGTCCCGGCCGCGGCGCAGTCGCTGCCGAATCCTGCGATGACCGCGCCGGATCAGGTTGCCTGGCAGCTCTTCATCCAGGCCAATACCCGCGCCGGCGGCAGCAATTCGACGTTCGAGACCTGGGCGAGCGATACCGACCTGTTCCAGCCCAATCCGCAGTTTCCGGCGGCCGCGACGCCGCCGTCGCTGCGCCCGCCGATCCTGCCGCAGGTGGCGCGAGAAGGTGTGCAGCAGAGCGGCGGATTGCTGCCGGCGCTGCCGCCGGGCGCCGCGCAGGGGCAGATGGAGGAAACGCGTCACAACAAGGCGACGTTCGACTTCATCGTCCAGAACAACCTCTACAAGCTGTCGGGCGTGAAGGCCGCATTCGGCAAGACGCTGTCGTTCCCGGTCGATTCGATCGAGGTGAAGGGAAATTGGATGCCGATCAGCGACATTCCGCAATTCACCAACAACAAGGTGACGGTGGCGCAGGCGCCGCAGCTCTATCACGTCAACAGCGCGGCCGGCGTGCAGTACGCCCTGGTCTCGATGCATGTGATCAGCAAGCAGGTGCCGAACTGGACCTGGGCGACGTTCGAGCACCGCTTCAATCCGGGCCGCTGCGACATCATCGGCTGCCGCGATAGTTTCGGCGCGCAGACCGCGTTCGTGCCGTCGAACCGGACCGCAGGCCAGGGCTATCCGGATTGCGTCAAGACGCCCGCATTGGCGGCGATGCTGTCGAGCGCGGACATTGATCCCGTTTACAACAACTACTGCCTGAAGGGGTCCCAGGTCGATTTCGTCGACAATGTCGGGCTCGACATCAGGGTCGGCAATTCGGTCACCGAGGACGGCTTCGTCGCGACGTCGTCCTGCATCACCTGCCACGGCCGCGCGGCCTTCAAGGCGGACGGCACGCCGGCGTCGCAGGCCGGATTCCTCTCGTTCGGTCCGAATGGTCCGGTCGCTCCGCTCGGGCCGCTGCTCCCCGAGTGGTACTGGAAGTTCACGGGCCAGCCACCGATCTTCGAGGGCAAGCCGGGCCTCACGCGGATCGCGACTGCGGCGGACTTCGTCTGGTCGATCCCGTTCTGCGCCTATGACGATACCCAAAGTCCGGTGCAGCCGACGCCATGCGCCGGGAAGTGAGACCGGACTGATGGCCGGCTCGCGCGAGCGCAGGCTTCCGCTTGCGGGCAGCGAGCGCGCCGCGCCCGACGGCGCGACGCTGGTCGGCGATGTCGATCCGAACGAGCGGATCTCCATCGTGGTCTATGTCAAGCGGCGCACCCCGGACAAGTTTCAGCCTGGCAGCGCCGGTGATCTGGCCCGGCTCGCCAAACCGGTGACGCGGCACCAGCTCGCGACCCAGCGTCACCGCAGCCATGCCCGCGCCGCCGCGCGGATCGCACGATTGGCGGCGGAGCGGGGATTGAGCGTCCTCGGCACCGATCTTGTCGCGCGCACCGTCATGCTTGAAGGCACCGCAAGGCAGATGGCCGTGACCTTCGGCGCAACGCTTCGCATCTATCGTGACGGGCAGCGCGAATTTCGTGCGCGGGTCGGCGGCCTGACGGTGCCGGCCGAGATCGCGCCATGGACCCGCGCCATTCTCGGCTTCGATCAGCGCCCGCTCCGAAGCAGGATGCCGCTTGTGCAGGCCCGGGCCGACACCGGGAGCGACAGCGGGTTGTGGCCGACCGACATCGCCGCCCTCTACGGCATTCCGCTGGATCGCGACGTGTCGTCGATCTGCGTCGGCATCGTCGCGCTCGGCGGCGGCTATCTCCAGAGCGATCTCGCGATGGCGCTGACCGGCATGAACCGGCAGCCGCCGACCGTCGTCAACGTGCCGCAGACCGGCAACGACGGCGGTCTCGGCACCAACGATGTCGCCGATCAGGAGCTCGCGCTCGACCTCCAGGTGCTCGCCGGCCTGCTGCCGAAGGCCAGGATCGTGGTCTACTTTGCCGAGAACTCCGCCGCCGGTCTCACCGACGCGATCCATCAGGCGGTGTTCGATGAGCAGCATGCGCCGCAGGTGATCTCGGTCAGCTGGGGCAGCGCGGAGAAATTCTGGACCGAGCCGGGGCGCGACGCGATGCAGGCGGTGCTGGCCGATGCCGCGCGGCTGCGCGTCAGCGTGCTGTTCGCCTCCGGCGATCAGCTGGCGACCAGCGGCCTGACCGACGGCAAGCTCCATGTCTGGTTTCCCGCTTCGAGCCCCTATGCGACGAGCTGCGGCGGCACGCAGCCGGTGCTTGCCGCGGGCAACGGGTCGGCCGCGGCGGAGGTGGTCTGGAACGCCGGCGCGGTCGGCACCGGCGGCGGCATCAGCGATGCGTTTCCTATCCCCGATTATCAGTCGCATCTGGCGCTGCCGAAGTCGCAGAACGACGGCGCGATCCGGCGCGGCGTCCCGGACGTCGCCTGCGCGGCTGCGGCAAGCCCCGGCTACCGCATCATCGTCAACGGACAGGCGATGGCGATGAGCGGGACCAGCGCTGCGACACCGCTATGGGCCGCCCTGGTCGCGATTGCGATCGCCGCGCGCGGCGAGCAGATCGGCTTCCTCAATGCGGTGCTTTACGCCAATCCCGGCGCCTTCCGCGCAATCGAGCAGGGCAACAACCGCGTCGGCGGCAAGGGCTACGACGCCGGCCCCGGCTGGAGCGCCTGCACCGGGCTCGGCGTTCCCAGGGGCGCGGATGTTCTCGCCGCCCTCGCCGCGGTCCCGGTGGCGTAGCATCCAAAAAACAAAAACCCCGCCATTCGCGGCGGGGTTCAGGAGGTTTGCTGCAGAAAGCGTCAGGCGGGAATGCGCTCGTCGGCCTCGTGCGGCTCGCGCAGCACGTAGCCGCGGCCCCACACGGTCTCGATGAAGTTGCGGCCCTCGGAGGCGTTGGCGAGCTTCTTGCGGAGCTTGCAGATGAAGACGTCGATGATCTTCAGCTCCGGCTCATCCATGCCGCCGTAGAGGTGATTGAGGAACATTTCCTTGGTGAGCGTGGTGCCCTTGCGGAGCGAGAGCAGCTCCAGCATCTGGTATTCCTTGCCGGTCAGGTGCACGCGCTGACCGCCGACCTCGACCGTCTTGGTGTCCAGATTGACCACGAGATCGCCGGTCTGGATGACCGACTGGGCGTGACCCTTGGAGCGGCGGACGATCGCGTGGATGCGGGCGACCAGCTCGTCCTTGTGGAAGGGTTTGGTCATGTAGTCGTCGGCGCCGACGCCGAGACCCTTGACCTTGTCCTCGATGCCGGCGAGGCCGGAAAGGATCAGAATGGGAGTCTTGATCTTCGAAACCCGGAGCTGCTTCAGCACGTCGTAGCCGGACATGTCGGGCAGGTTGAGGTCGAGCAGGATGATGTCGTAGTCGTAAAGCTTGCCGAGATCGACGCCTTCTTCACCGAGGTCCGTCGTGTAGACGTTGAAACTCTCGGATTTGAGCATCAATTCGATCGACTGCGCGACGGCGCTATCATCTTCAATCAGCAAAACGCGCATGCCAGTCCCCTATAGTCGCCGCTCCGGGCGTCAGGTCGGCCGCACTTGCGGCACTCACAAAACGCCTTTGAACAACTGATTCGGATCCTGACGAGATATGGTTAACAAAAACTGATTCCTCGACGCAAGCTCTAACCGTGCAATTTTTGTCGAATCGCCCTAAGATATTGCGTAGAAGAAGCTTTTCCTAACCGCGCTCGTTCAGTTTCCACATTAAGAGACGGGCCTAACCGACTCTCGCGACTCGCCCTTCTTCTGATGGGCAAGCGACCTCAGTCACCAAAGACAGTGACGCAATGATTAATGATGCGGGTAAACACGAAGTTAAGCGGCTGGAGCAAAATCGCGGAAACTTAAGGTTTTCGCAATGAAGGCCCTCGCGGAGCAGATCGGCGACATCGACGGCGTCAATATTTATGGCCGTGTCGTCGGCGTCCGCGGGCTGATGGTCGAGATCGCCGGCCCCATTCACGCGATGTCGGTCGGCGCGCGCATCGTGATCGACGTCGGCGCCGGTCGCTTCATCCCCGCCGAGGTGATCGGCTTCTCCGGCGAGAACGCGGTGGTGATGCCGTTCGGCGGGCTCGAAGGCGTCAGGCGCGGGTGCCGCGCCGTCATCGCCAATGCGGCGAGCCAGGTGCGGCCGTCGCCGGCCTGGCTCGGCCGCGTCGTCAATGCGATGGGCGAACCGATCGACGGCAAGGGGCCGCTGCCGCAGGGCGCCTCGCCGATGTCCTACCGCAACTCGCCGCCGCCGGCGCATTCGCGCAAGCGGGTCGGTCCGCCGCTCGATCTCGGCGTGCGCGGTCTCAACACTTTCCTGACCTGCTGCCGCGGCCAGCGGCTCGGCATCTTTGCCGGCTCCGGTGTCGGCAAGTCGGTGCTGCTGTCGATGCTGGCGCGCAACGTCGATGCCGCGATCTCGGTGATCGGGCTGATCGGCGAACGCGGCCGCGAGGTGCAGGAATTCCTCCAGGAGGATCTTGGCGAGGAAGGGCTGGCGCGCTCGGTCGTGGTGGTCGCCACCTCGGACGAGCCGGCGCTGATGCGGCGCCAGGCGGCGTACCTGACGCTCGCCATCGCCGAGTATTTCCGCGACGAGGACCAGGACGTGCTGTGCCTGATGGACTCGGTGACGCGCTTTGCGATGGCGCAGCGCGAGATCGGGCTCTCGGCGGGCGAGCCGCCGACCGCCAAGGGCTATACGCCGACCGTGTTCACCGAACTGCCGAAGCTCTTGGAGCGCGCAGGGCCGGGCACCGGCGCCGGCACCATCACCGCGATCTTCACGGTGCTGGTCGACGGCGACGATCACAATGAGCCGATCGCCGACGCGGTGCGCGGCATCCTCGACGGTCATATCGTGATGCAGCGGGCGATCGCCGAGCGCGGCCGCTATCCCGCCGTCAACATCCTGAAGTCGGTCTCGCGCACCATGCCGAAGTCGGCCGACCCCAACTTCCTGCCCTTCATCAACAAGGCGCGGCAGGTGATGGCGACCTATGCCGACATGGAGGAACTGATCCGGCTCGGCGCCTACCGGCCGGGTTCCAGCCCCGAGGTCGACGAGGCGATCCGGCTGCATGAGCCGCTCGAGGCCTATCTGCGCCAGGCCAAGGACGAGGCGACCAGCCTCGGCGACGGCTACCGGCAACTCGCTCAAATCCTGTCGGGTTTGGAAACGGAACGCTAACTTTGTCAGGCCATCATCCCCGGCACACCATAGCTATGCCGGCGGGGCCCAGCGGGGAGCCGGCTCTGTCCCGCGTTCGGATTTGGGACTTCTGGGGAGTATGAGTCGATGAAGTCACGTGAAACGCTGATCCGCCTGAAGAAATTTCAGGTCGATGAAAAGCGCCGTCGGGTTACCCAGATCGAAGGCATGATCGCCGACTTCCAGCGCATGTCAGTCGAGCTCGAGCGCGAGATCCAGACCGAGCAGGAGCGCGCCGGGATCAACGATCCCTCGCACTTCGCCTATCCCACCTATGCCAAGGCCGCGATCCAGCGCCGCGAGAACCTGACCCGCTCGGCCGACGAACTGCGCGCCCAGCTCGACGACGCCAAGGCGCTGCTGTCGGAAGCCTTCGAGGAGCTGAAGAAGGTCGAACTGCTCGACGAGCGCGACCAGGCGCGCGAACGCGCGGAGGAGAGCGCTCGCGAGCAAGCCGACATGGATTCGATCGGCCTGATGCGGGCCCGTCTCGGCGTCATCGCCTGAACCTTAGCTCCCTCCGCTGACCATCTTGCGAGCCCGGGCCGATCGCCCGGGCTTTTTTGTTGGGGCTGTCCACAAGCCGGCCTCTTGTCGGCCACTTGTCAGCCACTTGGCGGATCGTGCTGTCTCAAAATATGCTACCACCGGTCCGGACCGATGATCGGCGGCGCGGTGGCAATGGGGCGATGGGGGATGCAGGCTTGGAGGGCGCTGAATGCTGACGCCGGCTGAGCTCGTCTGGCTGATCGCCGCCGTCGCCAAGGGGGATGAGGCCGCCTTCGAGCGGTTGTACGCCGCGACCCGCGCGAAACTCTTTGGCGTGGTGCTCCGTATCTTGCGGCGACCGGACCTCGCCGAGGAGGTCATTCAGGAGGCTTACGTCAAGATCTGGAACAGCGCCGGGCAGTTCAACCCGGCCCTTTCGTCCCCGATCACGTGGATGGCGTCGATCGCGCGCAACCGCGCCATCGATGTGGTGCGCAAGCGCGGCGAGGCCTCGCTGGAGGAAGAGCCGGCCGCGATGGAAGTCGCCGCCGACCAGCCCGATCCGCTGGCGCGACGGGAGATGACGGAAGAGTTGAAGCGGCTGCTGGAGTGCGTCGGTCGCCTGGAGCCCGATCGTCAGAAGCTCGTGCTGCTCGCCTATTACAACGGCTGGAGCCGCGAGCAGCTCGCCGCAAAGTTCGAGACACCGGTAAACACGGTGAAGACCTGGCTGCGCCGCAGCCTGATGGATATCCGGGAGTGTCTTGGACTCTGATTGATGGGCTATAGCGAAGACCATATCGCGCTCGCCGCGGAATATGCGCTCGGTACGCTCGATGCCGACGAGCGCACGCAGGTCGAGACCATGATGGCCGTCGACACCGAATTCGCCGCGCTCGTGCAGGCCTGGGAGTTCAGGCTCGGGCCGCTGAACCAGATGGTCGGCCTGGTCGAGCCGCGCCCGGTGGTCTGGGAGAACATCAAGGCGGCGATCGGCCATGCTACCACGCCGCAGGCGCCGCTGGTGCTGCCCGAGACGCCGGCCGCCACGGTGACGCCGCCGCCACCGACGCCGATCGCAGACGATGTCGAGTTCGGCTCGGCGTTCGATCCGGAGCCTTCGCAGCCACCAGGGGTCCAGCAGCCGGCCGAGGCCCGGCGGGCATCGGTCCGGGCACGTTTTGGCATCGACGACAGCCAGGTGATCTCGCTGACGAGCCGCATGAAGCGCTGGCGCGGCATCGCGTCGGCCGCAACCGCGATCGCAGCCGCGCTGCTGGTGACGCTCGGCCTGCAGATCTATCGGCCCGATGCCTTGCCGAACGCGATCCGGCCGAAGCCGCGCATCCAGACCGTGGAAGTGAAGACGCTCGCGCCGGCCTTCACGCCGTCGGCGCAATATGTCGCGCTGTTGCAGGGCCAGAATGGCGGGCCGGCCTTCATCATGACCATCGACGGCGCGACCAAGAACTTCACCGTGCGCAAGGTCGGCGCCGCCTCGGAGCCCGGCAAGAGTTTCGAGCTTTGGTTGATCTCCGACAAGCTGCCGCAGCCGCGCTCGCTCGGCGTGATCGGCGCCGATGATTTCACCGCGCGCCCGGTGCTGTCGGGCTACGATCCCGACGTGATCAACGGCGCCACCTACGCGGTGACCGTCGAACAGGCCGGCGGCTCGCCGAACGGTCAGCCGACCTCGGCGCCGATCTTCACCGGCAAGCTGATCGAGACCGTGCCGCCTGCGTCAGGTTCGACGCCGCGGTAGGCCAGGCGCCTCGTCGTCGGAGACTGTCGGAAGCCAGTAACCCCGTCATTGCGAGCGCAGCGAAGCAATCCATCGTTCCGCGTGCCCGGTGACAATGGATTGCGTCGCTTCGCTCGCAATGACGGGGAGAGAGCTGCGCGCGCTGCGGTCGGCGCTTGTGTTGAATGCCAAACGCACAAAAAAGAAAACGCCCGTGGGGAGCGGGCGTTTTCGATAGTCAACTTGGGGGTAGTTGGGGGTCTTAAATATCCACGCAGCGACTTTGGGGGGCTGTAAAGAACACTACGTGAATTCCTGAAACTCTCCTGTTAGCGAGCCTGCCGATCAACGGACCAGCGAGTTGCTCGAGCTCGTGATTGCCACCGGCTTGCCGGCCTTCATGACACGCGCAGTCTGCGTGTAACCCTCGTCAGACGAATTGTGCGCCGAGATGCCGAAACCAGCGACCAGGATACCGGCGACCAACGCCACGACCACAATCTTCAGGTGCGTCGTACGATCAGCGCTGTAGATCGAGTGGTTCATGGAAGTCTCCTGCCGCCTTCCTGCTCTCTGCCAATCTGTCGGTTTGGTCTGTTGCCCGGTTCAACGTCTCGTGCCTCGCTAACGTAGGATTTGCCGATTCCGTTCCCCAGAGGTCATCACAAGGGCGTGATGAGACGTGATCGGGCGCGATCAAAGATGACCCTTTGGTAATCTAGAGTCGCATTAAACTAATGTAATATCAGTATCTTGAGTGGATGCTGGGATGCTGCATCCCAGATAGGTCCGTTTCGGTCTGTTCCACACAAATCAGTTGCCTGTGGCGAGAAAACACAGGCGAAAACGCAAGTGATTTGCGGCCGCTAGGGCGTTTTCAAACGAAGTGGACGCCCGGTTCACGTGAAGACAACGCGTCGGATAACAACCCAGGGCTTCGGTTCCGGCTCGGTCGGAATCGAAGCTTTAGACGCTGCCGACCGTCTTCAGCCGGGCCCGCGGATGGATCTCGGCCTGCGACAAAACGGTGGTCTGCGAGCGGAACCGCTCCACCAGCGAACGGACAAACGGCCGGATCGCGGCCGACGTCACCAGCACCGGCGCCTCACCTTCGCGCGCCGCCTGCTCGAAGGCGTTGCGCACGGCGGTCATGAATTCCGAAAGCTTCGAGGGCTGCATCGCCAGACTCCGGTCGTCGCCGGTGCCGACGATCGACTCGGCGAATGCCTGCTCCCAGCGCGCCGACAGTGCGATCAGGGGCAGGTAGCCGTTCGGCGAGGTGTTCTGGGCGCAGATCTGCCGCGCCAGCCGGGCGCGGACGTGCTCGACCATGGTCGCCGGATTGCGCGAGAACGCCAGCGCGTCGGCGATGCCCTCGAGGATGGTCGAGAGATCGCGGATCGAGATGCGCTCGGCGAGCAGCAACTGCAGCACGCGCTGGATGCCCGACACCGTGACCTGGCTCGGCACGATGTCCTTGATCAGCTCGCCCTGCTCCTTCGGAAGGTCCTTCAACAGCTTCTGCACCTCGCCGTAGGACAACAGGTCCGACATGTTTGTCTTGAGCAGCTCGGTCAGATGCGTCGACAGCACCGTGGCGGCGTCGACCACGGTGTAGCCCTTAAGCGCGGCCTCTTCCTTCAGGCCGGCATCGACCCATGTCGCAGGCAGGCCGAAGGTCGGCTCGATGGTGTGGATACCGGGCAGCTGTACCTGGTTGCCGGCGGGGTCCATGACCATGAACTGGCTCGGCCAGATCTTGCCCGTTCCGGCGTCGACCTCCTTGATCTTGATGGCGTAGCTGTTGGCCTCGAGCTGTACATTGTCGAGGATGCGCACCGCCGGCATCACGAAACCCATCTCGATCGCGAGCGAGCGGCGCAGCGCCTTGATCTGCTCGGTGAGGCGGTCGGTGCCGTCGGGACCGTTGACCAGCGGCAGCAGCGCGTAGCCGAGTTCGATCTTGAGGTCGTCGATCTTCAGCGCGGCGGCGATCGGCTCTTCCGCGGCGGCTGCGGCGGCGG
>NZ_LGHK01000282.1 GCF_001908235.1 Bradyrhizobium sp. NAS96.2 | reverse complement strand
CCAGAGAATAAGGCTTGCCCATCCATGCTGGCCTCCGCCCAGCCAGCATGGTGAATCAGAAACAGCCTGATTTGGGAATCCCAAATCGATTCAACCTAACCCCATCCCGCTTTAACCCCGACAAAACTCTGGGCCGCGAAGAATTGCCGCTGCCCGGAGTTTGTTTTCATGGACTGGGCCAATTACCTGTTCGGCTTCAAGGGCCGCGTCAGCCGGGCCAAGTTCTGGCTCGGAGTGCTGATCATCGTCTGCTGGATGATGTTCCTGGCCGCGCTCGTGGTCATGGCCGGCCTCGGCGGCAGGACCGGCTCATTTGGCTTCAACGTCGACGACATCTTCCGGGCCTTCGACCCGGACAGCTACAAATCACTGACATGGGCCGGATTGCCGGCGCTGCTGGTCAAGGCCTGCGGAACGTTCCTGTTCGTCTGGGTCTATATCGCGGTCTCGATCAAGCGCCTGCACGACCGCGACAAGAGCGGCTGGTGGATGGTGCCGTACTTCGTCCTCCCCGGCCTCATGAGCCAGTTCTCGGACCGGCTTCCCGACGAATCCTATTGGGTGATGGCCGCCGCCGCGATCGTCTTCGTGTTCTATGTCTGCGGCTTCATCGAGCTCGCCTTTCTGCGCGGCACCTCTTACCCCAATCGCTACGGTCCCAATCCGCTGGGAAAAACCCATGTGAGCCGTGGAGGCGGCCGCGGCACTGGGTCGCGCTCCACGCAGGGCTGGGATCAGCAAAGCGAGCTCGATATCGTGCCGCACAAAGCTGGTCCACCGGCGCTGTGACGTGTTAAGCGAGGCGCATGAGTGATGCTGTCTCGATTACCCGCGATCTGGTTCGCTGCCCCTCCGTCACCCCGGCTGACGCCGGTGCGCTTGGCGTGCTCGAAGGCCTGCTGAAGGCTGCGGGCTTCGACGTCCACCGCGTGACGTTCTCCGAGCCCGGCACCGCAGACATCGACAACCTCTATGCCCGCATCGGCAGCTCGCTGCCGCATATCACCTTTGCCGGCCACACCGACGTGGTGCCGCCCGGCGATGAAGCGGCGTGGACGCTCGGCGCGTTCTCCGGCGAGGTCAGGGACGGCTATCTCTACGGCCGTGGCGCCGTCGACATGAAGGGCGGCATCGCCTGCAGCGTCGCCGCCGTGCTGCAGTATCTGAAGGACCACGACGGCAAGCCAAAGGGATCGATCTCCTTCCTGATCACCGGCGACGAGGAAGACGTCTCGATCAACGGCACCGTCAAGCTGCTGAAATGGTGCGCCGAGCGCGGCGAGACATTCGACCATTGCGTGCTCGGCGAGCCGTCGAATGTCGAGGTGCTCGGCGACATGATCAAGATCGGCCGGCGCGGCTCGCAATCCGGCACGCTGGTTGTCGACGGCGTGCAGGGCCATGTCGCCTATCCGCACCGCGCCTCGAACCCGGTGCCTGATATCTCGCGGCTGATCGTGGCGCTGAGCGACGAGCCGCTCGATCACGGCAGCGCGCAATTCCAGGCCAGCAACCTCGAATTCACCACGGTCGATGTCGGCAACACCGCGAGCAACGTGATCCCCGGCCAGGCGCGTGCGAGGTTCAACATCCGCTACAACGACAACCACACCCAGGAGAGCCTGCGGCAGCTGGTCGACGAGCGGCTGGCGAAGGCCTGCGGCAACCGCATCCGCGCCCATATCGACTGGCAGCCGTCGAACTCCAACGTGTTCGTGACCCAGCCCGGCCCGTTCACCGATCTCGCGGTCGCCGCGATCGAGGAGATCACCGGCCGCAAGCCGGAGCTCTCCACTTCCGGCGGCACCTCGGATGCGCGCTTCATCTCCGGCTACTGCCCGGTGATCGAGTTCGGCCTGGTCGGCCAGACCATGCACCAGATCGACGAGCGCACGCCGGTGGCTGATCTGGAGAAGTTGACCAAGATCTATCGCGGCGTGTTGGAGCGGTATTTCGGGTAGGTTCGCGACCGTAGGATGGGTGGAGCGCAGCGATACCCATCATGTGCGCCGCGGATTCGAGGTGATGGGTTTCGCTGCGCTCTACCCATCCTTGTAATAGCGCGATCGGCTATCGTCGGCATATTCCGAGAGGAATGGCCTGTCGCGGTTAGCGGCCGCGA
>NZ_LGHK01000281.1 GCF_001908235.1 Bradyrhizobium sp. NAS96.2 | reverse complement strand
CAGAAGCAGCGTGTCGCGCTGGCGCGGGCGCTGGTCAGCCAGCCGCGCGTGCTGGCGTTCGACGAGCCGCTCGGCGCGCTCGACGCGCTGACGCGGATCTCGATGCAGCAGTTGCTGGAGCGGGTCTGGCGCGACCAGGGCTTCACCGCGATCCTGGTGACCCATGACGTCGCCGAGGCGGTCGCACTCGCCGACCGCGTGCTGGTCATCGAGGACGGCCGCATCGCGCAGGACGTCACGATTGACCTGCCGCGGCCGCGCCGGCGCGGCTCGGCCGAGCTCGCCGCGCTGGAAGGCGAGATCCTGAAGCATCTGCTTGAAGGCAGCGAAGACACTTTGTGAGGTCGCCATGAATTCCCTCGTCCGCAATGTTTCGATCGAGCCCGCCGTGGCGGCCGCCGAGTTCCGCGGCGCGATGCGCCATCTCACCGGCGGCGTCAGCGTCATCACGGCCGGGCGCGGCAAAGAGATCTCGGGGATGACGGTGACTTCGGTGTCGTCGCTGTCGGTCGAGCCGCCGTCGCTGATCGTCAGCATCAACCGCGCGGCCTCGTCGTATCCGCTGATCGCGCGCCATGGCGTGTTCGGCGTCAACATCCTGACCGCGGATCAGCTCGATATCGCCGAGCGCTTCACCGGCAAGGAAGGCCTGAAGGGCGCCGAGCGGTTCACCGGGGCTGAATGGACGACGCGCGCGTCAGGCGTGCCGCTGCTGGTCGGCGCGCTGGCCGCCGTCGACTGCGAGGTCGAGGAGATCATCGAGCGGCACTCGCACGCGATCGTCATCGGCCGCGTGCTCGACGTGATCGCATCGCAACGCACCGCCGCGCTGGCCTATTGGCACGGCGAATATGTCGCGATCGACCATGACGAAGACGCCGCCAGGCTGGCCGAGGTCAGCCTGCCGTCGCGTCACGTCCACGCTCCGGGCGTGCCTAAAGCGCGATGAGATTGAATCGTCATCGCGCTTGAGATTCTCGCTCCAGCAGGATCCGGAAAGCCGCTTCGCACTTTTCCGGGTGATGCTTCAGCGAAGCGTTGCCGGTCCGGATCGGCCTTCAGTAGACTGCGCTGAGGGACGCCGGGCTGTCGATGATCACATTGCTGCCGCGAACGCCAGCCCATACGGCCTGGATGGTCTGAGCCGTATTGCTCAGCGGAATGCCGACGACCAGCGTGGTCGGGACGCGGCCGAAGCTCGACGGGGTCCCTTCATTGTAGGTAAAGCTCGCGACGACCGGCGAGGCCGTGCCATTGACGGTGACGCCGAACACGCCGCCTGGAATATCGTTGCCCATGGCGTAGGGATTCGGAACGTTGAGGGTGATGATCGCGGTGGTGCCGACGCCCTCCGGGATCGTCAGGCTGAGGCCTTGCATCGGCGTAAGAGTTGCGGAGTTGGTGGACAGGGTGCCGGCGGTCTGCACGTAAAGGGCCATATCACTCTCCAGTTGTCGAAATATAAAAGCACAATAGGAGATTGAATACGGCAACTGGCTGCAAGATTCAAGGGATCACGGCGAGGCAGCCGGCGCGGCATGTTGGCCGTGGCGCTTTCCCGGCAAGCGCACTAAAAGCCGCGGATGTTTCGGAGACGTGACGGTTCGATGAAGCGCCTGGGAGCCTGGCTGTTCTATCTCGTCGGCGCAATCGCCGTCGCCTATCTGGCGCTCTATGCGTATGCGGCGTTCACCGGCCGCGAGATCACGCCGGGCGATCCGATCCGGATCTTTCGCAAGCCCGACGCGCCCAGCTATTCGTGATGCGGGGCAGGCGGCGGGATTGCTCCGCCGCCTCTCATTCTCTTAGCCGGCGTTCGCCATGCGTTGATAATCGGGCGCGCCGTTGCCGGCCGGGGTGATCGGGATGCCGCCGTCGGCATATTCGTTCAGCTTGTTGCGCAGCGTCCGGATCGAGATGCCGAGGATGTTGGCCGCGTGGGTGCGGTTGCCGAGGCAGTGCTTCAGGGTTTCCAGGATCAGGTCGCGTTCGACGTCGGCGACGGTGCGGCCGACCAGCGCGCGGGTGACCTGCTCGGCGGCCAGCGTGGCGTGCGCCACCGCGGGCGCGGTCTTGGCAAGGTCGAGGCGGTCGCCGTCGGGGGTCAGGATCGCGTCCGGACCGATCTCGTCGCCCTGCGCCATCAGGACCGAGCGATGGATGGTGTTCTCGAGCTCGCGGACGTTGCCCTGCCAGCGGTTCACGGTCAGGACGCGGCGGGCATCGGTCGAGATCGGGCGGACCGGCAGGCCGTTGGCCTCGGCGTATTTCCTGGCAAAGTGCTGCGCCAGTTCGAGGATGTCGGCTGGACGGTCGCGCAGCGGCGGGATCTTCAGGTTGACGACGTTGAGGCGGAACAGCAGGTCCTCGCGGAAGGTACCTTCGCGCACCGCCTCCGACAGATTGCGGTTCGAGGTCGCGATGATGCGGATGTCGACCGGAACCGGCTTG
This sequence comes from Bradyrhizobium sp. NAS96.2, assembly GCF_001908235.1. Taxonomy (GTDB): domain Bacteria; phylum Pseudomonadota; class Alphaproteobacteria; order Rhizobiales; family Xanthobacteraceae; genus Bradyrhizobium. The sequence continues at coordinate 9,721 of NZ_LGHK01000281.1, read as the reverse complement.
GTGCCGCCGACGCGGTCGATCACGCGCTCCTGGATCGCGCGCAGGAGTTTCGATTGAAGGCGGACGTCCATCTCGGAGATTTCGTCGAGCAGCAGCGTGCCGCCGGTCGCTTCCTCGAACTTGCCGATGCGGCGCGCCACCGCGCCGGTGAAGGCGCCTTTCTCATGGCCGAACAGTTCGGATTCCAGCAGGTGCTCGGGGATCGCCGCGCAGTTGATCGAGATGAACGGCCGCTTGGCGCGGGCCGAGCGGGAATGGACATAGCGCGCCAGCACCTCCTTGCCGGTGCCGGACTCGCCGGTGATCATGACCGACGCGTCGGAGCCGGCGATCTGCTGCGCCAGCTTGATCACCCGGCCCATCGCCTCGTCGCGGTAGATCAGGTCGCGGGCGTCGTTGGCGACCGCGGCCAGCACGGCTGCGATCAGCTCGGGGTCGGGCGGCAGCGGGATGTATTCCTTGGCGCCGGCGTGGATCGCGGCAACCGCGGCGCGGGCGTCGTTGGAGATGCCGCAGGCGACGATCGGCACGTGGATGTGCTCGGCCTCGAGCCGCATCACGAGGTCGCGGATGTCGAGGCCGACGTCGACCAGCAGGAGGTCGGCGCCCTTGCCGCCGCGCAGCACGTTCATCGCCTGTTCGGCGGTCTCGGCGTGGGTCACGGAGGCGCCGTTGTCCATCGCGATCTTGGTCGCGGTCGTGAGCTGGCCCTTCAGGGTGCCAACGATGAGAAGCCGCATGATGATCTCCTGTTCGTCTGGTCGCGCAGGTTCCGCGCGCTACCGCCTAGGTTCGTTTAAGAGCGTTCTGCCTTGATGATTTCGGTCATGGTCACGCCGAGCTTGTCTTCCACCAGCACCACTTCGCCGCGCGCCACCAGGCGGTTGTTGACGTAGATGTCGATCGCCTCGCCGACCCGGCGGTCGAGTTCGAGCACGGTGCCCGGTCCGAGCTTCAGGAGGTCGCCGACGTCCATCTTGGAGCGGCCGAGCACGGCCGAGACCTGCACTGGCACGTCGAACACGGCTTCGAGGTCGGCCGCGATGCGTGCGGCATTTTCGTCCTCGCTGTAGCCGATGTCGTCGATCCCGGGCGCGTCGGCGGCGTTGAGATCGGGAAGCGGGACTTGGGTGTCGGTGTCGCTCATGGTTCAGCCCTCAATCGCCTTCAGCCAGCCTCGCCGCGGGACGCCAGATAGCGACCGACGAGTTCGTTGATCTTGCCTTCGATCGCGGCGCGTTCCAGCACCACGCCGCCGTCGGCCCATTCGATCCGGCAGTCGCCGGTCGCAATGGTCGGCTCGGCCAGGATCACCAATCGGCCCTGGAAGCCGGAATGCGCCGCCATCTGCTCGATGTTGTGATGCGCCGCCTCATACAGCGCGTCATTGATGCGGACCACGAGATGCGGCGTTGCCACCAGATGCGAGAAGCAGTCGGAGACCAGCGCGGTGATCTCGCCTAGCGGCTCGCGCGCGACCAGTTCGGCGCAGAGCTTGCGGGCGACTGCGACCGCGACATCGACTGCCTCGGTCTCCATCCGCATCTCGATGCCGGCAAAGCGGGCGGCGATGCCCTTGATCGCGGTGCCGATCTCTTCCAGCGCCTGCGCCGCGCGGCGGTCGCTCTCGACCTTGGCTTCGCGTAGCGCCGCCTCGTAGCCGGCGCGATAGGCACGCGCTTCGGCGTCGGCGACCTTCTGGGCGACCTCTGCGGGCGTCGGCGCGCGCTCGCGGGCGCGGTCGGGGGCCGAGAAGTCGGTGTCGAACAGGAATTTTGCGGGTGCGGCCATCAGTACACCAGCTCGTCGTCGGCGCGGTTCTTGGTCAGGGTGATCTCGCCGCGGGCGGCGAGGTCCTTGGCGAGGTTGACGAGCAGCGCCTGCGCCTCGTCGACGTCGCGCAGTCGCACCGGCCCCATCGCGGCCATGTCGTCCATCAGCATCTTGCCGGCGCGGGAGGACATGTTGCCGAGGAAGAAGCTGCGCACCTCCTCGTTGGCGCTCTTCAGCGCGACGCCGAGCTTGTCCTTGTCGATGTTGCGCATCAGCGTCTGGGCCGAGGCGGAATCCAGCTTGATCAGATCGTCGAAGGTAAACATCAGCGCCTTGATGCGCTCGGCGGATTCGCGGTTCTCTTCTTCCAGCGAGGTGATGAAGCGGGTCTCGGTCTGGCGGTCGAAATTGTTGAAGATCTCGGCCATCACCTCGTGGGCGTCGCGGCGGCGGGTCTGCGACAGGTTCGACATGAACTCGGTGCGCAGCGTCTGCTCGACGCGCTCGATGACTTCCTTCTGCACCGCCTCCATGCGCAGCATGCGGCCGACCACGTCGAGCGCGATGTCCTCGGGCAGGATCGCCAGCACGCGCGCGGCATGCTCCGGCTTCAGCTTCGACAGCACCACGGCGATGGTCTGCGGGTACTCGTTCTTGAGGTAGTTGGCGAGCACCTCTTCCTGCACGTTGGAGAGCTTCTCCCACATGTTGCGGCCGGCGGGACCGCGGATCTCATCCATGATGCCGGTGACGCGCTCGGCCGGCAGATATTGCTGCAGCAGCCGTTCGGTGGCGTCGAAATTACCCATTAGGGCGCCGGAGGCCGACATCCGCGAGACGAATTCCAGCATCAAATCCTCGACCACGTCGGCCTCGACGGTGCCGAGCGTCGACATGTGCACCGACAGCTCGCGGACCTCCTCGTCGTCGAGCATCGACCAGATCTTGCCGCCATATTGCTCGCCGAGCGCGAGCATCAGGATCGCGGCGCGCTTCGGGCCGGGCAGCGGCTTGCCCTTGGGCCGAGCGCTCTGCCGGTTCGCCAGCGTCGAGAGGACGGTGGCGATGTCGTTGGCGTTGGTGGTCTGGGGTACGGCGGCCATGTCAGTTCTCTACCGGCTCGCTCAGCCATTGACGGACGATGGAGACGGTCTCGTTCGGATTGCGCTCGGCGAGTTCGCCGACCCGGTGCACGGCCTGGGCGTGGACCTGGCCCTGGATTTGGGCGACGTCGATCAATTGCGCCGCGCCGCTGCCGGCCGGAATCAGCGCCTGGCCGGTCGCCCCAGCGCTCTCGGCATGGGCTTCGGCGAGCGCCGGCACGCCGCCACCTGCCAGCGCCGGAATGACGTCGGCCGCGACGATGCGCTTGACCAGCGGACGGATCACCATGAACAGCACGACCAGGCCGAGCATCATCATGACGCCAAGCTCGATGACGTACATCACGTCATCCTTGGTGAATTGCAGCATGCCGAGCAGGCCGGTCGGCTCGGTGATCGGCTGCGAGGCGGGCGGCTCGGCGAAGCGCAGGTTGACGACCTCGACCTGGTCGCCGCGCTTCTGGTCGAAGCCGATCGCGGAACGGACCAGGGCGGCGATGCGGTCGAGCTGCTCCTTGGTGCGGTCCTGGTAGACCATCTCGCCTTTTTCGTTCTTGGCGTAGGCGCCGTCGACCAGCACCGCGACCGAGATGCGGTTGACGCGGCCGGCCTCGGTCACCTCGGTCTTGGTGGTGCGGGAAATCTCGTAATTGTTGGTTTCCTCGCTCTTCTTGCTCTGGTCGCGGGCGCGGGCGGCGTTGTCCTGGTTCTGGTTGCCCGGCAGCTCGTTGGCGACGGTGACCTGGCCGGAATTGTCGGCCGTGAGGCTCGATTCCTCACGGGTCTGGGTCGAGCGCAGCACGCGGCCCTCGGGGTCGAACTTGTCCGAGGTCTGGGTGATCTTGTTGTAGTCGAAGTCGGCGGAGAGCTGGACGCGGGCGCGCCCAGCGCCGACCACCGAGGAGACAATGTCCTCGACCTGCTTGCGCATCCGCTTCTCGAAGGCGGCGCGGCGCTCGTCGCCGACAGCGGCATCGGCGTCGGACTGGGCGCCGTCGGCGAGCAACTGGCCGGCCTCGTCGACGATCGAGACCCGCTGCGGCTTCAGCCCGTTGACCGCAGAGGCGACGACATGGCGGATCGCCCGGATCTGCTGCGGCTCCAGCGAACCGCGCACCCTGAGCACGATCGAGGCCGACGGCTCCGGCGTCTCGCGCGAGAACAGCGGCTTTTCCGGCAGCACGAGGTGGACGCGCGCGGCCTGGACGCGGTCGATGGCGCGGATGGTGCGGGCGAGCTCACCCTCCAGCGCGCGCAGATGATTGATGTTCTGGACGAAGCTCGTGGTGCCCAGCGCGTCCGACTTGTCGAAGATCTCGTAGCCGACGCCGCCGCCCTTGGGCATGCCGCCCTCGGCGAGCTTCATTCTGAGCCGCGTCACCTTGTCCTTCGGCACCATGATCGCCGCGCCGTCATTACGCAGCTCGAACGGGATCGCCTGGCGCTCCAGCTCCTTGATAATGGCCGAGGAATCCTCGGTCGACAGGTCGGTGAACAGGGTGGTCATCTGCGGTGTGGTGACGCGCATGATGACGAAGGCGAAGAAGCCGATCAGGGCCGCGGTGACCGCAACCATGGCCGCGAGGCGGGCCGCACCAAGACCTCTCAGGAAAGCAACCAGACTTTGCACCAACGGCCCCCAGGGATTCGGCCCACGCGGGTCCGACTGGGCAAATATTGCCTAGGGTATGGTTTCCATATGGTTAACGAAGGTTAAGGACCGCGGCAAAATCGCGGACATGAAAAAAACCGGCTTCGCAGGGCGGAGCCGGTTTTCGTCAAATGCCACGGGTATTGGCAGGCTTACTGCCGGTATTGCTGGATACGTGTGGTGCGCAGTCCGGCCAGACCATGCTGGTCGATCGAGAACTGCCAGGAAAGGAATTCATCGACGGTCAACGTGTAGCGGCTGCAGGCCTCCTCGAGGGAGAGCAGGCCGCCGCGGACCGCAGCGACGACTTCGGCCTTGCGGCGGATGACCCACCGTTTGGTACCGGGGGCCGGCAAATCCGCAATCGTTAACGGGCTGCCGTCAGGCCCGATGACGTATTTCACCCTCGGGCGATGGGGTTCTGTCATGGCGTACTCACAAACTCTCAACCACTGAACTCGCGATTGGTAACCTACGCCTCCCGGTTTAAAATTTGCCTAAGCCCAAGCGTTCAATACGAATCTCGTTGGAACGGCCGGGAACACGGAGCCGGCTTGGCCGGTGGATGCCGGTCTTCGCGGGTTTTGTCGGGCCTACTGAGCAAGCGGCACCCCTCTCCCCAACCCTCCCCCGCAAGGGACCGCAAGGGGGGAGGGAACCCGTCCGCCAGTGCGTCCCTCACATTTCTGACGTGTAACGAGTAATGCCACGTGAGGTGAGCACGCTAGATTGGCTCCCTCCCCCCTTGTGGGGGAGGGTTGGGGAGAGGGGTAAGCCCCGGGCGAGATGATTGATCTGAGGCACGCTTTCGCAATCACGGCTTGCGCGCCGAACGTGAACGATCGTCGAGACTCCTCCTTGTTCAACTATCCTTGATCTCGACACCCCGGGCCGCTTCGCGCGTAACCACGCGCCGTTGCGTGCGTAGGAGAGGTTGTCCGCTCGCCGCAGGTGGGCGCGCTTCGCCAATCCTTCCATCCGAGCCCCTATCATGATGATGAACAGACGCACTTTCTCGACCGCCCTGCTTGCCGGCGCGGCAGCTTCACTGGTGTCCTCGCGCGGCATGGCCGCAACCACGCAGCCGGTAAGGGCGCGCAACGTCGTGCTGGTGCATGGCCTGTTCGCCGACGGCTCCTGCTGGTCCGAGGTCATTCCGCGATTACAGACGGCAGGGCTCAATGTGACATCGGTGCAAAATCCGTTGACCACGCTGCCGGAAGCGGTCGCATCGGCGCAGCGTGTGCTTGATCGCCAGGATGGCCCGACCGTTCTGGTCGGCCATTCCTTCTCCGGCATGATCGTCACCGAGGCCGGCATGCATCCGAATGTTTCGGCGCTGGTCTATGTCGCCGCGCGCGCACCCGATGCGGACGAGGACTACACCGCATTGGCCAAAACCTATCCGACGCCGCCGGCAAGCGCCGGCATCGTGTTCGATGGCGACGAGGGCCGGCTGAGCGAAGCTGCGTTCCTGCGCGATTTCGCCGGCGACCTGCCGGAGGCAAAGGCGAAGGTGCTCTATGCCGTGCAGCAGCCGTTCCACAAGCAACTGCTCGCAGGCAAGACGAGCCATGCCGCCTGGCGCAGCAAGCCGAGCTATTACGCGGTCTCCACCGAGGACCGCACCATCAATCCGGATCTCGAACGCTTCATGGCGAAGCGGATGGGCGCCACCACGATCGAAGTGAAGGCCAGCCATCTGGCGCTAATCTCGCAGCCCGAGCCGATCGCGCGGCTGATCCTCGACGCCGCGGGACGGCCGGAGTGAGAGGTGCATCGAGTCGCAGACTTCGTTTCACCTCGCCCCGCGTGCGGGGAGAGGTCGGATCGCATGGAGCGAAGCGCAATGTGATCCGGGTGAGGGGGAGCCTCCGCAACGCAGCTATCACCGTTTGCGCGGCGACAGCCCCTCACCCCAACCCTCTCCCCGTAAGAACGGGGAGAGGGGGCGGCGTCGTTCCTATTCAGCGCGGTCTCGTTGCGCCGTTAGAGGATATGCGCGCCGTGACTGTTGAGGATGCCGTGATCGCCAGTGATCGGGATCAGATCATGGACCACAGTATCGACATCGACAGGCGCGCTTGCCGTATTGCCTGAGGCGATGTTGCCGGCCGGCGCATGGCTGAGGTTGAGGCCGCCGAGCAGATTGCCGACCAGCCCGTCCGTTCCGGTGCCGCCGAGCGATGGAATGCTGAGCGGGCTATTGCTGCCGGTCAGTGCGTCGAGATCGAGCAGGTGCGGTCCGTTCGGCCCGACATCGACGGCATTGACCTCGACCGTGTGATGGTCGCCCGAGGTCGGCGCAGCCAGGATGTCGATCGGCGTCCCGTTGGCCTGCGTCGGACCCACGTCGAGCGTGACAAGATGGCCGCCGTTCGGGTTGCTGAGGCTGCCGACGATGCCGCCGAGCAATCCGCCATCGCCGGCATTGTTGCCGCCATTCGCGGTCACCAGCGGCAGGCTTTGCAGGTCGTGACCGAGATCGTGGATCAGATTGTCGACCGGATTGGTCGGATCGTCCTTTCCATCGACCACACCGGTGAGCAGAGTGGCCGGCACGGCATCGACCGCATGCGCGGTATCGGTGAGATCGGCGCCGAGATGCGTCACGGCGTCGGGGGTGTGACCGGCGAGGACTTCGCCGGGGGTGTTGAGCACGTCGGTCAGGAGATTGGAGTGCCCGTCGGCAGCAGGCGCTGTGCCGAGCTGGCCCAGGCCGACGGTGCCGGCGAGATTGGTGACGGCGTGAACCGCATTGTCCAGTCCGGCCTCATGCCCGATCGTGGTGAGCAGACCGCTCGCGTCGGACGCGGCGCCGTTGACCGCGTTCAGCACGGGTTGCAGCAGTCCGTTCTGTCCGGCGAGCGTGAGGCCGCTGTTCTGGCCGAGACCAGCCGGGATAGCGCCGATCGCATTCACGGTATCGGTGAGATCGGTGCCGAGATTGGACACGGCGTCGGACGTGTGACCCGCCAGGACTTCGCTTGGCGTGTTGAGCAGGTCGGTCAGGAGATTGGAGTGCCCGTCCGCAGCAGGCGCGGCGCCGAGCTGCCCGAGCCCGACCGTGCCGGCGAGGCCGGCGACGTCGTGGACCGTGCTGTCCACTCCGGCCTGCTGCCCGATATTGGTGAGAAGACCGCCGGCGTTGGTCGCGGCCGCATTGACCGGATTCAGCACGGGCTGGAGCAACCCGTCCTGTCCGGCGAGCACGAGGCCGTTGCCGAGGCCTGGCGATCCACCGCTTCCGGAGCCTCCGCCGGTGGACGTGCCGCCACCCGAAGCGGTGCCTCCGCCGCCCGAGCTGCTGCCTCCCGAACTGCCACCACCCGCGCCACCAGCGGAGCTGCCGCCGCCGGAGCTGCCCGTACCGCTACCCGACGCGCCGGAACCCGATGATCCCGTCATGCCGCCCGACGAAGAGCCGCCGCTTCCGGCATCCGCGCTGCCGCCGATTGTCCTGATGATCCGGAGCTGCTTGATCCAGAAGCGCCTCCGGGAGCAGTGCCCTGTCCCATGGCCTGATACTGATCAGCATACGCATTCGGGTCGCTCATGTGGTTTGCCTCCGTGTTGCGTCTAACCGGGGCAAAAACCGAAGCTTGAGCGGAATAGTTGCGTCGCGAATGCGTGCGCGCCTGAACATGGCAAATGGCCGATGTCGGGCACGATTCAAATTTTCATCAAGGGCGGTGCGTTCGTGACTGAACTGTGTTGGTTGCAAAACAGCGTGATATAGCTCACGGCGTGTGTGCGCGCGGCGCATCATGGTTGGGGCGTCGCATTGGAGCGACGAATGGAAAACGAAGGACCCCGACATCATGGCCAACATCGACCACAAGCAAGGCACCTATACGATCGCCGCCAATTCGAGCCAGAATTTCACGTTCTGGTGGGGAAAGGATTCGAAGGCGCCCAACGAGTTTTTCGACGTGTCGATCGCACCGCATTTCGAGAAGAACCTAACCCCGATGGAGCCCCTGCGCGAAACGGACCGGGCCGTGTACTGGGACTACCGCGGCGGTGTCGGCGTCGTGCTGATCCTGACCCTGAAGAACAGCAACAATTTTCCGGTCACGTTCGAGGCCAACCACGTCCGCATCTATTGAGGCGGCGAGGGCATGAAGCGGGCCGTGCCCCTTGCGCGGCCGGCATCGGGCCAATCCGGCAGAGTCAGATAACGCTCGACGACGACCACATGTGCAGGACCACGATCGAGGGCCAAGGCAGGACGACCCAGAACAAGTGGATCGCTCGAAACTCGCCGGCCTTGCTCACGAACAGCATAAGGGTGGCGAACCAGATCGCATAAAGGACGAGCAGGAACGGCAGTATCCCCTTTGCGGACGGATCGGGCGCCAACCCTGGCAAGACGCTATAGACGCCCCCATAGATGAAGACGTACCCCATGATGAGCGGAAACGACACGCCAACGCCGAGCACGGCACCGCCAATCAAAGCGCCGAGCATCTTCAATTCTTTCAAGCGAGGCTCCCTCGGATGCAAATTCTTCTAGGGTAGCGATCAGGGCACGCGCTCTACTTAGACGAGATGAATGTGCAAACAGATTACGGATTGCGACGAATTGTCGGGATACGCATTGCCCGACCGCGAGGCGCGAGGGCCATCGGCCGGCTGCCCTCAGTCTGATATCCCGGCGCGCGCTTACTCGCCGGCTGCGGGCGGCAACCTTTCCCGGAGCGCTGCAATCTCGAGCATCACGGTAATGGCGATCGTCTTGAGGCGAGCATTCTCGGCCATCGTCTCGGCGAGCTGCGGAGGTATCGCTGCCGCATGCTGGCGAGCGTTCTGGGCGAGCTCTGGCGGTGTAGGGCGTGTCGTGTTCACGAGCTAACTCTTGCCGGTGGTCGAGGCGACCAGCCTGTGCTGCTGCGAAGTTTCAGGGCAGAATCGGCGCTCAAGCGCGCGAATGAAGATAGCGCCCGCTTGCTTACAGCCAGCTTACGCGGAACAATTTATTGCTGATTGTGTCTGTGGCGCCGCCCGGGCAATGCCGGGTTCGACGGCCTTGGCATTGATTTGCCCGACGGCGCAAGCCCTCGCCGCAAAAATATTTCGCTTTATCAGAAATGCAACTCAGTATATGGTTCGTCCGTCTCACCCGATCGAGGGGCGCTTCGCGATCGTCACGAACGCGGGTCGAGATGCGGTGGACGCCGATTGCGCAACTGAC
>NZ_LGHK01000280.1 GCF_001908235.1 Bradyrhizobium sp. NAS96.2 | reverse complement strand
TCCGCCGCGTGCGCGGCTCCGCGTCGCACAGCAAACGGCGCAGACAGCACCACGATGACCGGATATTGTCAGCCATCAGCCCGGTCCAATATGTCAGGCATCAACCCGGTCGGACAGGAGAGAGCCCCCCACCCTCGCCCTCCCCCGCAAGCGGGAGAGGGAATGCACTTCCGTCGCGGTCACCGCTCGGGCGATCCGAGCAAGTCGAATGTCAAGCAGACTGCGCGGCCGCGACCTGCACCGCGCCCAGCATGCCGGTCCGTTCGTGACAGCCGAGATATTCGAAGAACTGCTCGTCGGCGGCCGCCACCGTGACCTCGTGGTACAGCCTGAGCTTCGCTGACGGCCCCAAGGTCGACAGATACTTCATCGCCGCGCCGAAGATCCGGACATGGGTCGGATGCGATTCCGCCCACCGCTCCAGCGCCGCGAGGCTTTTCCACCAGCTCTGCCCATAGGACTTTTCCATCACTCTTCCATCGGCATCGACGACGCGCATGTATCGGTTGGCGTAGCAACCGATCGGCACGCCGTCGTCGCGCAGGAAATCCATGCCCTCGCGCAGCACCGGCTCGACATCGTCGAGATACATCTTGCGCTCCGACGCCTCGGTGTCGCTCCAGTCCTGACCGGAGCGGATCAAGCAGAGATTGTCATGCGCGACCACACGGATGCGTGCGCCGTCGCGGATGACGCGCGGCTCGCCGCCCGGCGTCATCGCATCGGTCTGTGACAGCGGGATGCGGTCGCGCATGCCGCCCCAATAGGCGTGCTCCTGCACCTCGCCGCTCATGCCGTCGGCCAGCACCGCGACGCCCTCCGGCCGGCCGAGCGAGGAGAACAGCGTCTCGTAGCGCGCAACATGCGGCCGCAGCACCTCGATGAAACGGCCGATGCCATCACTGGCGCTGCTGCCGGTCCAGGCCTCGCGCGCACCGCCGAACCAGGCGTCGAAGCGCCCGGCATCATCCCAATAGGCGACCGAGACGACATTGGTGAAGCCGGCCTGGTCGACATATTGCGCGCGGTCCCAGTGCGTCGGGCCGTACTCGCCGGCAAAGCGTTTTGCGATCTGCGCCAGCGCCCCGGTCGCGGCGGCAGTCGGCTCGCCGCGAAACTGCACGCCGAAATAGGCCATGATCACGCTTGCGACCGCGGGCTTGTGGCGCGCGACGAAGGACGGATAAGGCGGCGCATAGTCGTCAGGCACGCGACGATGACGCGAGCGCGCTGTCTGCAAATGAGGAGGAATCGCGGATTCCATGGCAGTCACCTCCGGTTGGATGTTGCCCTGATGCGTTCAGCTCGCAGCCGCGTCGATCTCCTCGAAGCTGTCGAGCGGCAGCGCGAAATGCTCGACGCGCTTCGAGGGCTTCTTGTTCAACAGCAGTCGCGTAACATCAGGCCGCGAATAGTGCCCGGCCGGATCGGCGGCGTTCTTGGCGATCCCGATCGCGCCGAGATCGATATCGGCGAGCAGCAGGCCTTCCTGATCGGGCGGCAGCTTCTCGGCGATCGAACTGCCGTCGGGCCCGTAGATCGCGGCGTGCCCGCCGCCGACATGCAGCAGCGCGTGCTTGTCGTCGCGGTCGCACATCTCGTCGATCATCGCCTGCGAGACCGTGGCGCACGGCGCCAGCACGAAGCACGAGCCCTCGACGGCATAGACGCGCGAGGCCGCGTTGTTGACCTCCCAGCCCAGCGCCGGCGCGAACGGATCGTACAGCGAGAAGCTCGGCCAGGCCGCGACATGCACCTGCTCGTTCTGGGCATACATCGCGTATTTCGACAGCGGCTGCAGATGCTCCCAGCAGCACAGCGCGCCGAGGCGGCCGATGCCGGGGCAGTCATGCACCGCAAGGTCGCTGCCGTCGCCTTCGCCATAGACGGTGCGCTCGGCATGGGTCGGCCGCAGCTTGCGCCGCTTCGCGATGGTCTCGCCATCGGGTCCGATCAGCCATTGCGCGAGATAGAGGCTGCCGCCCTCGCGCTCGGACAGGCCGAGCACCGCGGTCATGCCGGCCTTCTTCACCGCAAGGCGCAGCTGCTCGGCCTGCGGGCTGTCATAGCTCAGCGAGTTGTCGAAATAGCGCTGCACGAAACCGCGCCCGATCGCCCAGGCCGGCGAGTCCAGCCAGATGTACCAGGGATAGCCGGGGATGAACGCCTCGGGGAACGCGATCAGCTTTGCCCCCTTGGCGGCGGCCTCCTCGATCAGCGCGATGGACTTGGCGATAGACGCGTCGAGATCCAGCCAGGCTGGCGCTGCCTGCACCACCGCAACGCGATATTTCGGATGTTCGATGCCCATGATGTCCTCCTCGCAGCCGGCCGCTGCGGCCGGTTCGTGCTTGATCGGCCGCAGCCGCTTCTGACATCATGGTGCCGCGGAACCGGGACCGCCGTTCGACCAGGACGGAAGGAAAATTCGACTGCGGAGGAGATTCCCCCAGCCACCCTCGGTACGGAGCTTGCTTGTTTGCGTGGCCAGCGTTTGCACTCGTGAAGGGAGGAAATCATGCCGGCCCTGTTCACTACGGACAACGCGCCCACGCATCGGCGCCTCGCGCTCTGGCAGGACATCGTCTGCGACGTGTTCGTGCAGCTGGATTGCAAGTCCGACCTCGGCTCTGCTTTCCACGGCGCCATCACCAGCACGCAGCTGGGTCCGGCGAAGTGCTCGGTCGTATCGTCGAGCCGGCAGCGCGTGCTGCGCACACCGTCGCGGATCGCGCGCGCCAGCGAGGACTTCGTTCTGTTCGCGCTCGGCCGCAGCGGCTCGGGCGGCGTGGTGCAGGACGGCCGCGAGACCGTGATCCAGCCCGGCGAGTTCGCGTTCTACGACACGACGCGGCCCTATGAACTGCGCTTCAACGACGACTTCACGCAGACCATCTTCCAGGTGCCGCGCGCAATGTTGCACCGGCGCTTTGCCGGCACCCAGGGTCTGACGGCGACGACGTTCACGTCCGATCGCCCGGTGCAGCGGCTCGCCTGGCAGTTCATCTCGGGACTGGCCGATATCGCCGACAGGCTCGATCCGGACAATGCGATCCGCCTCGCCGATCAAGCCGCGGACCTGCTCGCGATGGCGATCAGCGAGCGCATCGGCGGCGCCGCACTGCCGGCCTCGACCCACCGCTCCGCCCTGCTCTACCGGCTGAAGGCGCACGTCCTCGCGCATCTGCCGAACCCCGAGCTTGGCCTCACAGAGACCGCAGCAGCGCTCGGCATCTCGCCGCGCTATGTCAACAGCCTGCTCGCCGATGAGGACACCTCGTTCCAGCGCTTCGTGCTGGCAGAGCGGCTGGAGCGCTGCAAGCGCGACCTCGCCTCGCCGGCACATGCGCATCGCCACATCAGCGAGGTCGCGTTCGCCTGGGGCTTCAACGATCTCTCGCATTTCGGCCGCGTGTTCCGCGATCACTACGGCCTGTCGCCGCGCGAGTGGCGGCAAAGCCGGCTGCCGAACTGACGAGTACCGCTTCATCCGACAAGTTGATGGCGAGCACGATGAGCAAGCGCGGGTCTTTTACCGCAATATTCTTTCTTGCGTGTGTTGCAGCCCTAGACCGTTGCCCGTAACGGTCGTGCCCATACCCATCCTGGATACCTCGTTAGCGCGATCGGGGCGACCGTCGATTGGCGTTCGGCTGGGCA
>NZ_LGHK01000028.1 GCF_001908235.1 Bradyrhizobium sp. NAS96.2 | reverse complement strand
CAGTTCCTCACCGAGAAGCTGAAGCGCGCCGGGATCGCCTGCACGCCGGACGAGATCATGATCGTCTCCGGCTCGCTGCAAGCGCTCGACCTGGTCAATCAAACGCTGCTCGCCAAGGGCGACACCGTGCTGATCGAGCAGGAGACCTATCAGGGCTCGCTGAACCGGCTAGCGCGGCTCGGCGTCAACGCGGTCGGCATTCCCCTCGATGGCGAGGGCATCAGGATCGATGCGCTGGCCGCAGCGCTCGCCGATCACAAGCGGCGCGGCATCACGCCGAAATACATCTACACCATCCCGACGGTGCAGAACCCGACCGGCTCGATCCTTCCCGAGGGCCGCCGCGCCGAGATGCTGAAGCTGTCAAAAGAATACGGCGTGCCGATCTTCGAGGATGATTGCTACGCCGACTTGATCTGGAACGGCGAACGGCCGCCTGCGATCTATGCGATGAGCAAGCACGGCGGCGTGATCCATATCGGCTCGTTCTCGAAGTCGATCGCGCCGGCGCTGCGGGTCGGCTTCATCGTCGCGCCCTGGGAGATCATGTCGCGGATGCTGCCGCTGAAGACCGACGCCGGCTCCGGCGCGCTGGAGCAGATGGTGCTCGCGGAATACTGCGCGCCGCATTTTTCGACCCATGTGCCGCGACTGACCAAGGGCCTGCGCGCCAAGCTCGACACGCTGATGGAAGCGCTCAACGAGCAGTTCGGCACCGCGGCCGAGTTCGAGGCGCCCAAGGGCGGCATCTTTCTCTGGGTCAAGCTGCCCGACAATGTCGATACGCTGAAGCTCTACCAGGCGGCGCTGGCCGCCGGCGTCTCGATCAATCCGGGACCGGAATGGTCGACCAGCAAGGCCCACTCCGGCAGCCGGCTCCGCCTCTGCTTCGCCAGCCCCTCGCACGACCAGATCCGCGAAGGCGTCGCCGTGCTCGCCGAGGTATGCCGCAAGGAGTTCGGCGTGCCGGCGCGCAGCAGCAATGTGGAGAAGCGCGGTCAGTGACCCCGCATTCACGCGCCTCACGCGGTCAGGTGAAACTCCACATTCACCTGGCCGCTCCCGCTCGACGGGAAGTAGTCACAAAGCTGCTCCGAGGCGCCACGGAAATCGTACCAGCCGAGCGCGGCAAACAGCATGATGGTGTCGGCCATACCGCCCTCGCCGTTGCACTTCGTGGCGTAATCGGGGAGCATGTCGAGAAATTCCCGATAGCGGCGCTGCTGCCACAGGTCGAGCACACGCAAATCGACCTGGCGGTTGAATTCGCTGGCGATCGATGTCCAGGCTTCGGGGCCGAGCTGCTTGTTGGGCAACAACCGATGCGATAGCGATCCGCTGGCAAGCAGCGCAACCCGCTCGCCGGACCGGGCGATCGCCCGGCGGGTCGCTTCGCCGAGCAGCCTGCTCTCCTCCATCGACGTGAACAGCGGCGACGCGACCGAGACCACCTTCGCCCAACCCTCCGGGTTGAGGTAGTGCATCGGGACGATGGTGCCGTATTCCAGACCAAGGCTTTCGATCTGGTGCGCCATCACATTGAGGCCGTCGCTTGCCGCTTCGCGCGCAATCGCTTCGGCAAGCGACGTGTTCCCCGGCAAATCGTAGCCCAGGTCCTTGATCATCTGCGGTGCCTCGTGGCTCGTGAATGAGCCGCGATGCCGGGCATTGGCGTTGATGTGGTAGCCGAAATTCGATAGCCAATGAGTATCGAACACCACAAAGGTCGACACCCCGCGTTCCCTGGCGCGGCGGCCGAGTTCGCGCAATGCTGCGACCGCCTTGCCCCTCACATCGTGCAGCGGATGATCGACGGGCTCCGATAGCATCAGAGACGGTACATGGCTGACCTTGGCGGCAAGTACGAGTTCGCCCATCGAAGCAACAATCCTTTCCTGGTCAGGCTGCCTTGGTGACGTCGCTGCGGAACGCGTTCAAGATTCGCAGCAGCAGCACGATTGAAACGTTGCCTTTGCCCGCCTCGATGAGGGCAATGTAGCGCTGCGACACGCCGGAACGGCGAGCCAGTTCGCGGCGCGTCATGCCGATATTGGCCCGCGCCCCGCGCACGGCAGCGCCCAGTTGCAGCAGGAAATCGCTTTCGGAAAACGACGCCGCACCAGGCGCGGCGGAACGTACCGATCGGTCTATGGAGGAACGATTCCCTGTCACGACATGCCCCTTGTGGTCGCTCATTGTCGACGAACGCGGCCCCCCGTCCTTGATGCGGATCAATGACAGGAAGCCGGCGGGGCCGGCCGCTCACCTCACCGAGAACGGCGCCTGATAGGGTCGGCCGAACGGCACGCCGTTGACCACGGTCTGCACCGGCTTCAGCTGCAGATTGCCGTCGCGCTTGTTGTTGCGGGTGTCGACGAAGGTGACCGGGCCCTCGACGAGGTCCATGATCGCGACGTCGGCGGGCGCGCCGCGCTGCAGCGTGCCGATCTTCGGGGTGCGGTTGATGATCCGCGCCGGCACCGAGGTCGCCATCGCGACGACCTGATCCAGCGAGGAGCCCATCGCAAGGAACTTGCTCATCACATTCGGCAGGAACGGGATGCCGGGCGAGTTGCCCGAGAAGACGTGGATGTCGGAGGAGATCGTGTCGGGCGTGCAGCCGGCAGGGATCGCGATCTCGGCCACCGTGAAATCGAAACTGCCGCCGCCATGGCCGACATCGAACAGCACGCCGCGCTGCTTGGCCGCGAGCGCCGCCGGCAGCAGCTTGCCGTCCTGCACGATGTTGGTGAAGGCGCCGGACATGTTCGGCGCGCCCGAATAGGCGTGAGTGAGGATATCGCCCGGGCGCAGCAGATCGAGGATGTCGGACATCAACTCCCTGGTCTCGACGCCGCCGATATGCACCATCATCCGCGCCGGCCAGCCGCACATCTCGCAGGCCTGGATGCCGCGCTTCAGCGGCTCGATGCCATGCTTGAAAATGACGTTCTCCGACATCCGCACCTTGACCCCGATCAGGAAGTCCGGGTTCTCGGCGAGCGCCATCGCGCAGGCTTCGACCTGGGCGTTGTCGATGTTGTAGAGCTCGGCCACCGGGAAAGCCGACAGGCCGTTGTTGGCGATGTGGACGAAGGCGTAGATCCGCGCCCGCGACTGCGCCACGATGAAGCGCCGCAGCGCCGCGAGATTGTTGACGCCGGCATCCCCGGCCGAGACCACGGTCGTGGTGCCCTGGAATTGCACCAGCTCGTCGGCGGGAATGCCGATCGCGGATCCGTAGGGGTAGACATGGCAGTGCAGATCGACGAGGCCCGGCATCACCAGCTTGCCCGACGCGTCGATGGTCTTGCCGGCGCGCGCAGCCGGGATCTCGTCCTCGATCGCCTCGATGAAGCCCCAGCGGATGCCGATGTCCCGCTTGCCGCGCAGCGACTGGCTGGGATCGATCACCTCGCCGCTCTTGATCACGAGGTCGAACTTGTCGTCCGGCCCCATCGCCGCAGCGGCCTGCCCTGCGATGACCGCAGCAGCGGCCGATCCAGTCCCCTTCAAAAAATCCCGGCGTGAAAATCCACTCACGACAACGTCCCCCCGAGCATTGATTTTTATGGCGTGATGATGCGTCGGACGCGGTGGTTACGCAAGGCCGCCTGAACAACCGTTCAGAAAACTCCGCCGGTTCCTGAGGAACGTTTCGATGCCTGCACGGTTTTCCCCTCGCATCATTTGAGGAGGATGAAATGAAAAAGATTGGTTTTGTTCTTGCGGCGATCGGTACGCTTGCAGTGGCCGTTCCGTCGATCGCGAGCGCCGAGACCGTCGTGATCAAGCGCGGCCATCACCACCACTGGGATCGTGGTTGGGGCGCGCGCGCCGAGATGCGCCATGACCGTGGTTGGCATCGCGGCTGGCATCACGACCATGACCGCACGGTCGTGATCAGGCGGGATCGCTACTAAGGAATCGATAGCGAAGGCCTACAAACACGAAAAGACCGACACAACGGAAAATGGCTCCTCGCGGAGCCATTTTCTTTTTCAACATTCGTATCGGATAGTCGACGGCTCAATCCCATGCCGGGGCAAAGCCCGGATTGACGCAGCGCATGTCCTTGCGCAGCGCGGCGATCGCCTTGCGATCGTCGTCGTCGAGGCTGACCTTCAGCGCGTCGAGATTGGCCTGTTGGCTTTCGGCACGCGAGGCTTTCGGGATCGCCGCGACGCCGTCCTGATCGAGCAGCCATTTCAGCGCCACCTGGGCTGCGGTCGCGCCATGCTTGCTGCCGATCCTGGCAAGCGTCTCGTCGGTTGCGAAACGTCCCTGCGCCAGCGGACAATAGGCCACCAGCGGGATCGATTTCGCGGCGAGATATTTCCGCACCGGCGTCTGGTCCAGCATCGCGTGATATTCGATCTGGTTGCAGGCGATCGGCGCCTTGATATCCTCGACCACGGTCTTGAGCAGAGCGGTGGTGAAATTGGCGACCCCGATCGCGCGGACGCGGCCCTCCTCCTTCAGCTGCATCAGCGTCTCGAACACGGCCGGCAGCTTCATGCTCCGCGACGGCCAGTGCACCAGATAGAGATCGACGTGATCGAGCCGCAGCTTCTTCAGGCTGGCGTCGAACGCGTTCCGGATTGCATCCGGCGCCAGGTTCTCGTGCCAGACCTTGGTGGTCACATGCAGGTCCTTGCGCGCGACCTTCGCCGCCGCGATCGCCTCTCCGATCGCCTCTTCGTTGCCGTACATCTCGGCGGTGTCGATGTGCCGGTAACCGAGCCCGAGCGCGCTCTCGACCGCCGCACGGCAAGCATCGCCCTGCATGCGGAAGGTGCCGAGCCCGAGCTGCGGCAGGCTGATGCCCTGTGTTTGCAGATTTTCCATGGATAGCTCCTGACGCGTGGGACGCCGATGAAATCGACGACCTCACGCCAGCAAATCAGCTGAAAGGAATGAAATTGGCAGAACTGCCGCTGTGCAGTCTGCCCGCAAACCGGCCCTTCGGGCAAGGCGCCCCGCAATCAAGATGTCGCGACGGGATTGAAGGCTGACCTAGATATGCTGTGCCATGATCTGGCCGGGCCGCGCGTCCGGCCGCGGTTCGATGTCGACCGACCAGAGATCGTGGTTGTCGACGTCCTTCAGCGTCACCGTCATCACGCCGGTCCTGCCGTCGATATCGACGCGGCCGAAGAATTGCAGGCCGAAGCACGGCGCGAGGTTGTCGCCCTGCTCGGCCGAGCAGCCCTTCTGGTACATCGCCTTCGGGCCAAAAGTGTTGTCGAGCTCGCCCGGCGACCAGGTGCCGGCGTGCAGCGGGCCGGAGACGAACTCCCAGAACGGCTCGAACTCCTGGAACACCGCGCGGTTCGGATCATAATGATGCGCAGCGGTGTAGTGCATGTCGGCGGTGAGCCACACCGTGTTGCGGACCCCGGCGCGCTTCATGAACGACAGGAGATCGGCGATCTCGTGCTCGCGTCGCTCGGGCGGGCCGTCGCCGAGCGCGACCGCGTCGAGGCTGACGAGACCGATCGGCAGATCGGCTGCGATCACCTTCCAGACAGCATCCGAGGCCACCAGCTCGCGCTTGAGCCAGGCGAGTTGGCTCGTGCCGAGGATGAAGGCCTGGTCCGGATCGCCCTGCTTGTTCCAGCTGGAATCGCGGTAGGAGCGCATGTCGATGATGAAGACGTCGAGCAGCGGCCCATAGGCGATCTTGCGATAGACCCGGCCGTCGCGCTCCGGCATCAACCGCATCGGCATGAATTCGTGGAAGGCGCGGCGCGCCCGCGCCACCAGCCGCGAGCTGCCGTCCGCATCGTAGCCGGTCGCGTCGGACGTGCCGATGGGCGACCAGTCGTCGGCCACCTCATGGTCGTCCCACTGCGCAAAGACAGGCACTTCGGCGTGGAAGGCGCGAAAATTCCCGTCGAGCCAGTTGTATTTGTAGTTGCCGCGAAACTCATCGAGGCTGTGCGCAACGACGGATTTCTCCTCGGTGACGATATTGCGCCAGATTTCACCGTTCGGCAGCACCTGCTGCGACGGCACCGTGCAATCCGCATAGATGTGATCGCCGGAATGGATGAAGAAGTCCGGGCGCTCGTTCAGCATGGTGCGGTAGCTACGCAAGCCGCCGCGCGCGGGGTCGATGCCCCAGCCCTGCCCGACCACGTCGCCGGACCAGACGAACGAGACCGAGCGGCGATCGACCGGCGCGGTGCGGAAATGCCCGACCCGGCTTTCGCCTGATATGCCGTCGCAGTCCTCGAAGCTGATGCGGTAGAACAGGTCCTGGCCCGGCGGCAGACCATCGAGCAGCAGCTTTGCGGTGAAGTCGCGCTCGCGCAGCGCGTCGGCGGCCGCGCTGCGCAGGATGGTAGCGAAGCTCTCGACCGCAGCGCATTCGATACGCATGCGCGCGGCGCGATCGGCGCGGGCCCAGATCACAGCGGAATCACTTGCGACGTCACCGGACTGGATGCCCGCGATCCCAGGGCGATCCGCCGCACGGCTCAGATAGGGTCTTGCCAGCGCGCCCAATCCCGCCAGCGCGGCCGTGGACGCCGAGCGCACCAGAAGCTGACGCCGGGTGAGGCCTCGCCGCCTCGCGGAGATCGCAGTCGGCATTCGGTAACCTTCGTCATATCCTGACGAGGGTTTTGCCTGCGCCGTTTGACTCCGGACTTACAGTTTCTTGACTCTCCGCCGACGGTTTTGCGACGGCGGGATGACTCGGGGGAGACATGGCCATGACGGCTTACCCGTCATCCTGAGGTGCGCGCCCAGCGGCGCTCTTGCGCGGCTGGGCGAGCCTCGAAGGATGAATCGGCCACAGGTGGGGCCGTGCATCCTTCGAGACGCGCGCAAGAGCGCGCTCCTCAGGATGACGGGGTTGGTATGGTGCGAACGCGTACGTAAGCCGGCGTGACACCGCCGGGTAGCTTCACCGCTGCCAGTTGCAGATGCCGCCGGTGCGGCACGGCCAGGTCTGGATCCGTGTGTCGCGGGCTTCCGCATTGAGCGGGTTGGAATGCCGGCGCGCGAGCTTGGCGCGGGCCGGAACGTGCGCGACCGCGCGCTTCCGCTCATGCGGCACCATCTCACGAGGCTCCGTCACTCGGGTCGTCCGCACGGGCTTTTGCCGCTCGACCTTCGGTTCCTCGACCTTCGGTTCAGCGGCCGCATGCTGATCCGGACCGTGGTCAGTCTTCGCCTCGACCGGAACCGGCTCGAACTGCGCCGGCGGACCAAGCGGCTTCGGCGACAATACGGCCCGGGAGAGATCGAGGCTGAAGAACTCGCTCGGGCGGTAGTCGTCGGCCAACGCCGCGCTGCCCAGAGCGAGGGACGCGGTACAAACGGTTGCAACGAAAACGCTTTTCAGGACCGTCAAAAGGGCCTCCTGAATCACTCGAACAGAACAGCCATCATGTAGGGACCCGGCCGCGCGAATCCAGCCGCAGGTTGCGGGCAGGGTTATCGGTCAACCAAGCCGGCCGTGGAAAGTTCCCCGACCTGCCTGGGGCCCCGTTCCGATGGAATCGGAACGCGGCTCCGGATTCTTTGCTCTGACGCGTTTTCTTCACGCGAGCCGGTAGCCGCTTCGCTCGAAAACGCTCTGCCCTATTCCGCCGCCTGCGCCAGCGGCTGGCCGATCGCGCGCTCCAGCCGCGCGCATTCGGTGCGGTAGCGGGTGACGTTGCCTTCCTTGATGTGACCATAGCCACGCACGAGGTCCGCGGCCTTCGCCAGCGCCACGAGGCGCGGCAAATCGAGCGGCTTCTTGCCGTCGAGATGACGCAGGATCATCGCCGAATACTCGACCGGCAATGCTCGCTCCATCTTGCGCTCGGCGGTATAGCCGAAGATGTCGAACGCGGTGCCGCGCAGGCCCTTCAGCCCCGCCAACAGTCCGAACGCCTTGAAGATCCACGGCCCGAATTCGCGTTTCTGCAGCCGCCCGGTGACGGGATCGCGCTGCGCCAGCAGCGGCGGCGCCAGCAGCGGCGGCGCCAGCAGGACCTTCAGACCGGAATTGCCCTCGAATTGCTCCCGCAGCGCCTTGCTGAACTCGCCGTCGGAATAGAGCCGCGCGACTTCGTATTCGTCCTTGTAGGCCATCAGCTTGAACAGGCCTTTTGCAAAAGCCTCGGTCAGGTCCTGCGAGCCCGGAGCTGCCGCGGCCTCGGCTGAGCGGACACGCGCGACGTCGTCGAGATAGCGCTTGGCGTAGGCCGCATCCTGATAGTCGGTTAGGAATTTGGCGCGGAACGCAATCGCCTCATCGAGCGTCTTCTTGGCCGGCGCGGCACCGGCGCTCTTGAACCGCGCGGCACTGACCACGCGCGGCAGATCGTGCGCGGCGAGTCGGCCCCACGAGAACGCGGTCTTGTTCATCTCGATCGCTGCGCCATTGAGCTCGATCGCCTTCAGGATGGCCTCCAGCGACAGCGGGATCGCGCCGCGCTGGAACGCGAAGCCGAGCATGAAGGCGTTGGTGGCGATGCTGTCGCCCATCAGCGCCGTGGCAAGCCCGGTGGCATCGAGGATGTCGAGATCACCCGGCGTTACCGCGCCGTTGAGCGCATCGCGCATCGAGCTCGCCTCGAAGTCGATATCGGGATCGATCACGAAGCTCGCAGTCGGCAGCAAATCGGCGTTGACGACGGCGCGGGTGACGCCGCGCTCGGCGCGGCTCAGCGCCGGCACGCTGGTGGCGACGACGAGGTCGCAGCCCAGGATCAGATTGGCATTGCCGGGCGCGATACGGACCGTGGTCAGCATGTCGGAGGCAGGCGCCAGCCGGACGTGGCTCATGACCGCGCCGTTCTTCTGCGACAGGCCGGTGAAGTCGAGCGTCGAGCAGGCGAGCCCTTCGACATGCGCGGCCATGCCGAGCAGCGCGCCGATGGTGATCACACCCGTGCCGCCGATGCCGGTGATCAGGATGTTATAGGGGCCAGCCAGGGCGGCCGCGGGCGGCGTCGGCAGGTCGGCGAACAGCGCCTTGGGATCGGCGGCAGTGCGGTCGGCCTTGCGCAGCTTGGGATCCTGCACCATCACGAAGCTTGGGCAGAAGCCCTCGATGCACGAGAAATCCTTGTTGCAGTTCGACTGGTCGATGCGGCGCTTGCGGCCGAGCTCGGTCTCCAGCGGCTGCACCGAGACGCAGTTCGACGCCACCGAGCAGTCGCCGCAGCCTTCGCAGACCCGCTCGTTGATGAAGACGCGCTTGGCCGGATCAGGAAACAGCCCGCGCTTGCGGCGGCGGCGCTTCTCGGCAGCGCAAGTCTGGTCGTAGATCAGGACGGTGAGGCCCTCGATCTCGCGCAAGGTACGCTGCACGGCGTCGAGCTCGCGGCGATGATGAATGGTGGCGCCGGACGGGAAGTAGTTGGCGGGATATTTGTCGGGATCGTCGGAGACGATCGCCAGCTTCTTGGTACCCTCCGCCCAGACCTGATGCGCGATCTGCGCCACCGTGAAGCCGCCTTCGGCGGGCTGGCCGCCGGTCATCGCGACCGCGTCGTTGTAGAGGATCTTGTAGGTGATGTTGACGCCGGCCGCCGCGGCCGCGCGCAGCGCAAGCAGACCTGAATGGGTGTAGGTGCCGTCGCCGAGGTTCTGGAACACGTGCTGTTCGCTGGTGAACGGCGCCTGCCCGATCCAGCTCACGCCCTCCGCGCCCATATGCGAGATGGTCTGGGTGTTGCGGTTCGGCACCGACAGCGCCATGCCATGGCAACCGATGCCGGCCATGGCGCGGCTGCCCTCGGGGATCTTGGTCGACGAATTGTGGGGGCAGCCCGAGCAGAAATACGGCGTGCGCGACAGCTTCGCGGCGCCCGTGCCCTCGGCCGGGCGATCGAACGCCTCGAGTTTTGCCAGGCGCTGCTCCAGCAGCGGGCTGCGGTGGCCGAGCTTGCGCAGCCTCGCCACCACGGCGGCCGCGACCATGGTCGGCGTCAGCTCGCCCTCGCTCGGGAGCAGAGGCGCGCCGCTCTCGTCGCGCTTGCCGACCACCGACGGGCGCCTCGACGCGTCCATGTTGTAGAGGATGCGGACCAGCTGGTCCTCGATGAAGCCACGCTTCTCCTCAACCACAAGCACGTCCTGCAGGCCCTCGGCGAAGGCGCGCGCGCCGTTGGCTTCAAGCGGCCATGTCAGCGCCACCTTGTAGATGCGCAAGCCCAGCGCCTGCGCCTCGGCATCGGTGATGCCGAGATCGGCGAGCGCCTGGCGCAGATCGAGATAGGCCTTGCCGGTCGCCATGATGCCGAGCCGCGCCGGCTTGGAATCCAGCACGATGCGGTCGAACCGGTTGGCGCGGGCGAAGGCCGCGACCGCCTCCATCTTGGGTCCGTGCAGCCTGCGCTCGGCCTCGAGCGGCGGGTCCGGCCAGCGGATCGAGAGGCCGCCCGGCGGCATCTCGAAATCGTCGGGCACGATGATCTTAATGCGATCGGGATCGCTGACGATCGAGGCTGAGCTCTCCACCGTCTCGGAGATCGCCTTGAAGCCGACCCAGCAGCCGGAATAGCGCGACAGCGCAAAGCCGAGGATGCCGAGATCGAGATAGTCCTGCAGCGTCGCCGGATTGACCACCGGCATCAGCGCCGAGGCGAACACCTGCTCGCTCTGATGCGCCAGGGTCGAGGACTGGCAGCCATGGTCGTCACCGGCCAGCGCGATCACGCCGCCATTCGGCGAGGTGCCGGCGGAATTGGCGTGCTTGAGCGCATCGAGCGAGCGGTCGACGCCGGGCCCCTTGCCGTACCAGATGCCGAACACGCCATCGACCTTGGCGCCGGGGAACATGCCGACCTGCTGGCTGCCCCATACCGCCGTCGCCGCCAGGTCCTCGTTGAGGCCGGGAACGAAGGCGATGTCGTGCTCTCTGAGGAACGATTTCGCCCGCCACAGCGCGTGATCGTACATGCCGAGCGGCGAGCCGCGGTATCCGGAGATGAAACCGGCGGTGTTCAGCCCGTGCGCGCGGTCGCGTTCGCGCTGCAACATGGGCAATCGGACCAGAGCCTGGGTACCGGAGAGGAAGATTCGCTTTGTGTCCAACCGGTACTTGTCGTCCAGTCCAACGTCCATCAACGCCATCAGTCTCACGCTCCCCGCCGGTTAAGTCACGCCGGTCCGAACCGGTCTCATTAGCTTGTCCATGATCATGCATCAGCATGCACTGATTTTGTTATGCATCAACAGCCCCGTTTCCATGGCCACAGCACATATCTCGTTGTTGCTCTGCGAGGCCTTGCCGCTCTGCGAGGCCTTGTTGCTCTGCGAGGCTTGCCGAACCCCGGCATCTTTGAAACGGTGGCGCGCAAAGGGAGACCAAGGATGATTAAAGTCGAATCCGCGTTCACCACGGAAATCGTGGAGAAGGACAATCTGCTGGTGGGTCCCTGGCGCAGCCCGAAGCAGATGCTACAGGCCCAGACCTACGACTCCCACGCTTCGATCCACGACGATGCAACCGCGCAGAAGCTCGGCTTCCGCGGCGGCACCATCGAGGGGCCGACCCATTTCAGCCAGTTCGCTCCGCTCGGCGAACGGATCTGGGGCCGCGCCTGGTTCGAGACCGGCTGCCTGTCGGCGCATTACCGCAACCCGGTGTTCGAAGGTGAGGAAGTACAGGCCCAGATCGAGAAGCCGAAGCCGGGCCAGACCGTGTGCGAGATCGGGATGATCAAGCGCGACGGCACCGAGATCCTGCGCGGCACCGCCTCGATCGACGGTGACGGCACCGAGACGGCGCTGAGCCGCAGGCTCGGCGAATTGAAGCCGCTGACCGATCCCGTGATCCTCGCCGACGTCAAGGTCGGCATGAAGACCGCCCGGCAGGCGATCAAGATGGATTTCGACCAGAACATGGGCGACCTCTATCCGTTCTCGCTCGCCGACAAGCTGAAGGTGATCACCGAGCCCTCGGATGGCTATTACGCGCAGGAGCACAATCCGTGGGGCCGCGCCATCATCCCGATGGAGATGCTGAGCGTGCTGTTCCAGTACCGCGCGCGCGAAGACCGGCTGCCGGTCCGCGGCCCCGCCGTCGGACTGTTCGCCGATCAGGAAATCCGGCTGCTGCGCGGGCCGCTATTTCCCGGCGAGACCTATTGGGTCGAGCGCGAGGTCGTCGCCCTTTCGGGCAGCAAGCGCACCGAGAGCATGTGGGTGCGCTCGACCGTGTTCGATTCCGACAACGCCGTGGTCGCGACCATGCTGCTCAACGGCGCCAGCATGAAGGACTCTTACGCCAACTACGCGAGCGAGCACAAAGCCCTCTACGGCTGAAGCGCTAGAGCATGATCCGGAAAAGTGCGAAGCGGTTTTCCCTCGCGACAAACGCCAAAGGCGTTTGCGCGGAGATCATGCTCAAACGATGAACTAAAGCGCGATGACGATTTCTCATCGCGCTTTAGCCGCCCCGTTCCGCAAGCCGCCGAACCAAGGACAACAACAATGGCCCGCCTGCCCTATCTCGAAGCCGATCAGGTCGCCCCCCGAATATCGCGACATGCTCAGGCGCAACACCAATCTGCACAAGCTGCTGGTGAACTCGCCGGACATGGCGCGCGCCTTCAACGGCATCGGCGGCTACATCCGCTTCAAGAGCAAGCTCGACCCGCGGCTGCGCGAGCTTGCGATCCTGCAAGTCGGCTGGCTGGAGAAATCCGAGTACGAGTTCACCCACCATGTGAAGATCGGCAAGGAGTTCGGCGTCACTGACGAGGACATCAGGGGTCTGATCGCGGAGACTGACGGCAAGCCCTCGAACCTCGAGCCGCTGGCGAAGGCGATCCTCAAGGGTGCCCGCGAGATGGTGCGCGAGCTCGCGATGTCGGAGGCGACCTTCGCCGAGATCAAGCGAGAGCTCTCCGACGAGCACATGACCGACCTCGTGCTGACGATCGCGTTCTACTGCGCCGTGGTGCGCGTGCTGGCCACCATGCAGATCGACAACGAGCCAACCTACAAAGAGGTACTGCAACAGTACCCGATCCCGGGAGTGAAGTGACATGCGCCTGCAAGATCGCGTCGCCATCGTCGTCGGCGCCGGCCAGAGCCCCGGCGAGGGCATCGGCAACGGTCGCGCCACCGCACTGACCTTCGCGCGCGAAGGCGCGAAGGTGCTGTGCGTCGATCACAATCTGGCGTCGGCGCAGGAGACCGTCGACCTGATCGCGGCCAAGGGCGGCACTTCGGTCGCCTTCAAGGCCGACGTCACCAAGAACGCCGACATCAAGGCAATGGTGGCGGATGCGCATGGCCGCTGGGGCAGCGTCGACATCCTGCATAACAATGTCGGCGTCAGCCTCTCCGGCGGCGATGCCGAACTGCTCGACATCACCGAGGAGGCGTTCGACCGCTGCGTGGCGATCAACCTGAAGAGCTGCATCCTCGCCGCCAAGCACGTGATCCCGATCATGCGCCAGCAGCAGCGCGGCTCGATCATCAACATCTCGTCAATGGCCGCGATCACGTCCTATCCTTACGTCGCCTACAAGGCGACCAAGTCGGCGATGATCGCCTTCACCGAACAGCTCGCCTACCAGAATGCGCAATATGGCATTCGCGCAAACGTGATCCTGCCGGGGTTGATGAACACGCCGATGGCGGTGGACACGCGCGCCCGCGAATTCAAGAAGAGCCGCGCCGAGGTCGAGGCCGAGCGTGACAGCAAGGTGCCGCTACGTCACAAGATGGGCACCGGCTGGGATGTCGCCAATGCGGCGCTGTTTCTCGCCTCCGATGAAGCGAATTTCGTGACCGGTGTCACGTTGCCGGTCGACGGCGGTGCAAGCGTACGGCGTGGTTAACCAGCCGCTTTAACCCGGTTAATCCTGGCGATTAACCCGGTTAATCCCGACGATTAACCTATGTGACCACGCGCGGTTAATCTCTGTGACGCAATCACGCGCTATTGCGCCGCAATGATTCGAAAAAATTGAAGTATTCCAATGACACGGCGATGTGACGGCGCGTCCACATAAATCGAAATCCTGACTCGTTGTGGTCGCACGAAATTCATCTGCGCTCTGTATCTCGCACGCCAAGAACTTCTGGAGTGCCTGGACCAATGAGCGAAGAATTCGAACTCAGACCCGATCAGTGGGATGCGCTGAAAGCGTTGCGGGCTCCCGCAGCAAACCCTTCACGGCTGAACCGGTTTGCCGTCGAAAGCCTGATCACGCTTGGTTATGTCGCAGTACGAGGCGACGCGTTTGAGCTGACGCCCGCGGGCCGCAAAGTGCTGGTCCGCGGTTCGTCACTTCTGCTGCTCGATATCGCAGCCTGATTCCTTCAAAGCTGACATCAAGCTTACACACGCGGCATCATGCCGCGTGTGCTTTTCCGGGAATGGTCGCCTCGCCGTGCTGCGTCAACGGCTTCATGCCGGTGAGCGTGCGCAACAGCACATAGAACACCGGCGTCAGGAACAGGCCGAACACCGTGACGCCGATCATGCCGGAGAACACCGCGACACCCATCGCGCGCCGCATCTCCGAGCCCGCGCCGGTCGACAGCACCAGCGGCAGCACGCCCATGATGAACGCCATCGACGTCATCAGGATCGGCCGCAGCCGCAGCCGGCTCGCCTCGATCGCTGCGCGGATCGGTGAGCGCCCGGCGAATTCGAGCTCGCGCGCGAATTCGACGATAAGGATGGCGTTCTTGGCCGACAATCCGACCAACACGATCAGGCCGATCTGGGTGAACACGTTGTTGTCGCCCTTCGACAGCCAGACGCCGAACATCGCGGCCAGGAGGCCCATCGGCACGATCATGATGATCGAGAGCGGCAGAGCCAGACTCTCATAGAGCGCGGCGAGCACCAGGAACACCAGGAGGATCGCGAGCGGAAACACCCAGATTCCGGAATTGCCGGCGATGAACTCCTGGTAGGTCAGGTCGGTCCATTCGAAAGCAAAGCCGGGCGGCAGCACTTCGGCCGCGATCCGCGTCGCCGCCTCCTGCGCCTGGCCGGAGGAGTAGCCCGGTGCGGCTGCGGCATTGATGTCCGACGACAGGAAGCCGTTGTAGCGGATCGCACGTTCCGGCCCCGCGCTCTGGCGGACCTTCAACAGCGCCGACAGCGGCACCATGTCGCCGGACGACGAGCGCACCTTCAACTGCCTGATGTCGTCGGCCCGCGCGCGGAACGGCGCGTCCGCCTGCACATAGACCGAATAGGTGCGGCCGAATTTGTTGAAGTCGTTGACGTAGTAGGAGCCGAGATAGATCTGCAGCGTGTTGAAGACCTCCGTGACGGGCACGCCGAGCTGCAATGCCTTGGTGCGGTCGATGTCCGCGAACAGCTGCGGCACGTTGACCTGGAAGCTCGAGAACACGCCGGCGATCTCCGGTGCCTTCTGCATCGCCGCCATGAACGCCTTGGTCGCGTCGTTCAGCGCCTCATAACCGAGGCCCGCGCGGTCCTCGATCTGCAGCTTGAAGCCGCCGATGGTGCCGAGGCCGTTGACCGGCGGCGGCGGGAACATCGCGATGAAGGCATCCTGGATGCCGGCATATTTCTTGTTCAGCGCCGCCGCGATCGCCGGTCCTGAGAGCGACGGATCCTTGCGCTCGTCGAACGGCTTCAGGGTCGAAAACACGATGCCGGCATTGGAGGAGTTGGTGAAGCCGGAGATCGACAGGCCGGGAAACGCCACCGAGCTCTCGACACCCGGCTGGGTCAGCGCGATGTCGCTCATCTTGCGGATCACTTCCTCGGTGCGGTCGAGCGTCGCGCCGTCGGGCAGCCGGGCAAAGCCGACCAGATACTGCTTGTCCTGGCCCGGCACGAAGCCCGACGGCACCTGCTTGAACAGCACGCCGGTCACGCCGATCAAGAGCACGTAGAGGCCGATCACCACGGCCTTGCCGTAGATCACCTTGGTGACGGTGCGGCCGTAGTTCGCGGACGACTTGGTGAAGACCTTGTTGAAGCCGCGGAAGAACCAGCCCAGCGACTTCTCCATGACCCGGGTCAACCAGTCCTTCGGCTCGTGATGGCCCTTCAAGAGCAGCGCCGACAGCGCCGGCGACAGTGTCAGCGAGTTGATCGCCGAGATCACGGTCGAGATCGCAATCGTCAGCGCGAACTGCTTGTAGAACTGTCCGGTGAGGCCGGAGATGAAGGCGAGCGGCACGAACACCGCGATCAAGACCAGCGCGATCGCGATGATCGGGCCGGACACTTCGCGCATCGCCTGGTTGGTGGCATCGCGCGGCGACAGGCCGGACTCGATGTTGCGCTCGACGTTCTCGACCACGACGATGGCGTCGTCGACCACGATGCCGATGGCGAGCACCAGGCCGAACAGGCTGAGCGCGTTGATCGAGAAGCCGAACACGTGCATCACCGCGAACGTGCCGACGATCGACACCGGGACCGCGATCAGCGGAATGATCGAGGCACGCCAGGTCTGCAGGAACAGGATCACGACCAGCACGACGAGCGCGATCGCCTCGAGCAGGGTATGGATGACGGCCTCGATCGACGACCGCACGAACTGCGTCGGATCGTAGACGATCTGGTACGACACGCCTTCCGGCATGTTCTTCTTGATCTCGGCCATGGTGGCGCGGACATGGTCGGAGATCTCCAGCGCGTTCGACCCCGGCGCCTGGAAGATCGGGATCGCGACCGCCTGCTTGTTGTCGAGCAGCGAGCGCAGGCCGTATTCGGAGGCGCCGAGTTCGATCCGGGCGACGTCGCGCAGCCGCACCACCTCGCCGGCCGAACCGGTCTTCACCACGATGTCGCCGAACTGCTCCTCGGTCGACAGCCGTCCCTCGGCGTTGACGGAGAGCTGGAGATCTATGCCCTTGACGCTGGGCGAGGAGCCGACCACGCCGGCCGCGGCCTCGACATTCTGGGCCTGGATCGCGCGCACGACGTCGCTCGCGGTGAGGCTATGCTCGGCGGCCTTCTGCGGATCGACCCAGACCCGCATCGAATAATCGCCGGCGCCATAGAGCTGGACGTCGCCGACGCCGTCGATCCGCGCCAGCCGGTCCTTGACATTGAGCACTGCGTAGTTGCGCAGATACGTCATGTCGTAGCGGTTGTTCGGCGATAGCAGATGCACGACCATGGTGAGGTCGGGCGAGCTCTTCTTGGTGATGATGCCGAGCTGGCGTACCACGGCCGGCAGGCGCGGCTCGGCCTGCTGTACGCGGTTCTGCACCAGCTGGGTCGCCTTGTCGGGGTCGGTGCCGAGCCGGAACGTCACCGTCAGCGTCATCGCGCCGTCGGTGGTCGCCTGGCTCGACATATAGAGCATGCCTTCGACGCCGTTGATCTGCTCCTCGATCGGCGTTGCGACCGTCTCGGCGATAATCTTCGGATTGGCGCCGGGATAGGTCGCGCGCACCACCACCGACGGCGGCACCACATCGGGATATTCCGAGATCGGCATCGCCACCAGCGAGATCAGACCCGCCAGGAAGATCAGGATCGATAGCACGCCGGCGAAGATCGGCCGGTCGATGAAGAATTTTGAGAGATTCATGGCTCCGCCCCCGCGTGCAGCGCCTAGCGCTGCACGACGTGCTGGTTGGTTTCAGTGGATGCCTGCTGCATGCCGCGCGCGCCCATCTCGGCGACTTCCATCTTCAGAAGTGCGCCGGGGCGCACGCGCTGCAGGCCGTTGACGACGATGCGGTCACCGGATTTCAGCCCGGCGGTGACGATCCGCAGGCCATCGACCGCGCCGCCGAGCGTGACGGAGCGATAGACGGCGCGGCTGTCATCGCCGACCAGCATGACGAACTTCTTGTCCTGGTCGGTGCCGACGGCGCGCTCGTCGATCAGAACCAGCGTCTGCTGCTTGGGCTGGCCCATGCGCACGCGCGCGAACTGTCCGGGGATCAGGCGGCCGTCGTCGTTCTTGAAAACGGCGCGGACGCGGATGGTGCCGCTCTGCCCGTTGACCTGGTTGTCGATCAGCTGGATGTGCCCCTTGGCGCTGAGGCCGCCCGACGTCACCATGTCGACCGGGATCTGATCGAGATTGCCGCGCTTGCCGGAGGCATCCGCGATCGAGTTCAGCGCGCGCAGCACGACTTCCTCGTCCGCATCGAAGCTCGCATAGATCGGATTGACCGAGACCAGCGAGGTCAGGACCGGCGAAGATGTGCCCGCGGCGACGAGATTGCCGACGGTGACCTCGATCCGGCCGACCCGGCCGTCGACCGGTGCGCGGACCTCGGTGTAATCGAGATTGAGCTTTGCGGTCTGCAGCGCGGCCTCGGCGGCCTTGACGTTGGCGATCGCCTCGCGATTGGCGTTGTCGCGCTGGTCGAAGTCGCGCTTGGTGACGATGTTGTTGCCGACCAGCTGCGCGCCGCGCTCGACTTCGCTCGTGGTGAACACGACGCGGGCCTTGGCCGCCTCGAGCTGGGCCTGCGCGCGGTCGACCTCGGCCGCGTAAGGCGCCGGGTCGATCTTGAACAGGACGTCGCCGGACTTCACCAGCGCGCCCTCGGTGAAGTTGGTCGAAAGGATCGCGCCGGCCACCCGCGGCCGCAGCTGGACGCGGTCGACGGCCTCGAGCCGGCCCGAGAAGTCATCGAACAGGGTGGTCGGCCGCGGCTGGATCACGGCGACGGTGACCGGCACCGCGGGTTCGGGCGCGGCGGCGGTCGCGGTCGCCTGCGCGGCATGGAAATAATGGCCGGTCGCGATCGAACCGGCGACGGCCAGGGCGCCAAGGATCACGGCACCACCGACGACGCGTCGGAACCGGCCTGAACGGGGATTTTGGGTTGACGAGGGCATTCACGCGCTCCAGATATCTGTAGTGTTCGCTACAAATGTGGAGCTGGACGCCGGTTCGCAAGATACTTATGTATCGAGCACTACGAATTAATTATCTCATTCATGGGGAAATGGGAAGTCGCGGAAAAACATCACGTGCAACAAGAGGATAAGCCAGGGACAATCCGTCACAGAAACGGCACCCGGCTTACGGAGTAACGAGAAATGGGAATGGGACGCCCCCGCGCCTTTGACGCGGACGCCGCTTTGGACCGGGCCATGGACGTGTTCTGGCGCCACGGATACGAGGGCGCGACCATCGCGCAGCTCACCGAGGCGATGAGCATCAATCCCCCGAGCCTCTATGCCGCCTTCGGCAGCAAGGAAGGCCTGCTGAAGGCTGCGCTCGACCGCTACACCGAAAAGCGCGACGCCTGGATGGACAGGGTGCTCAACGCCGCGACCGCGCACGAGGTCGCCGAACGATTTCTGATGGAGCATGCGGACGCCCAGACCGACCCCGCGAACCCGCCCGGCTGTCTGCTGGTCCAGGGCGGCCTTGCCTGCGGCACCGGCTCGGCGAATGTTCCGTTCGAACTGGCGGCGCGGCGCACCCGCACCGAGGACCAGTTGCGCGAACGCTTTGTCCGCGCCAAGGCCGAACATGACCTCGGCGAGAGCGTCGATCCGGCCACGCTTGCGCGTTATCTCTCCGCGGTGACATCGGGCATGTGCGTGATGGCCTCCTCGGGCGCGAACCGCGAGACGCTGCGCGAGATCGCCGCAGTGTCGCTGAAGGCGTTCGAAGAGCAGACAAAGGGCTGAGCCACCCTTGGCATCACCACATCGTCTGCCGCGCGCGCTCCGGCCATTCCCGATCGTACTTCTCGCCGCCGACCGTGTGCTCGCTCATCTCGGCAAGAATCTGGCCCGGCGTCGGCAGGCCCCTCGGATCGACCTGCTTGTCCGGATTCCAGAGGTCGGAGCGCACGATCGCACGCGCGCACTGGAAGTAGATCTCCTCCACGGTCATCACGATCACCGTGCGCGGTGCCTTGCCTTCCATCTTGAAGGAGGCAAGCAGCTCCGGCTCGGCCGTGACATAGGCGCGGCCATTGACGCGCAGCGTGCTGCCCGAGCCCGGAATCAGGAACAGCAGCCCGACGCGGGGATCGCGCACGATGTTGCGCAGCGAATCGCAGCGATTGTTGCCGCGGCGATCCGGCATCATCAGTGTCTTCGGATCATGGATGCGCACGAAGCCCGGCAGGTCCCCCCGCGGCGAACAATCAAGTCCCTCGGGGCCCGAGGTCGCGAGCGACACGAACGGCGATTTCTCGATGAGCACACGATAGAGCGGCGTCACGTGATCGGCGACCTTCACGGTCGAAGCGTCGTTCGGGAAGCCGTAGATCGCCTCAAGCTGCTCGATCGTAGAGATCACCGACATTCGTGCTGTTCTCCTTTGTGGCTAGGTTCTTGTTTCGACGCGTTTTCTTCACGCGAACCGGCATCCACTTCGCTCGAAAACGCTTTATTCGTCCCAGCGTTCGCCCTTGATGATGCGGACAAGCTGTCGCGCGTGATA
>NZ_LGHK01000279.1 GCF_001908235.1 Bradyrhizobium sp. NAS96.2 | reverse complement strand
GGGCGCCGCGCGGACAGGGCGGGCGCGTACTGCGCGGCGACGCGCAACGCTCGCTGCAGCAGGGGCGCGCCGCTTTCCGGATCGACCATGACAGCGAAATGGCCGAAGCCGAGCAGCGACCGGATCACGTCCTTGCCGGGGCCGAAGTGCTTGCCTGCCGGCCCGTGGCGCTCGACTTGCTGCAGCACGGCGCGGTAGCGGCGCAGCAGGTCGCGCGGCACGGCCACGGCCTCGTTGACGGTCAGGCCCGTGACCTCCTGGCGCGACGAGCGGCGCATCACGCGCGTCTTGTCAGGATGGACTGTGAACCCTTCGGCGGCGACGATGCCGTGCACGGCCTTGAGCAAGGTGCCGATCTTTCTCACCGCCTCGCCCGAGCCGGAGAACGTCAGGTCGTCGGCGTAGCGACTGTAGACGAAACCAAGCGTGCGCGCGAGGCCGACAAGGCGTCGGTCGAGCCTGCGGCAAATCAGGTTGGTGATCGCGGGGCTCGTCGGCGCGCCCTGCGGCAGCAGCCGCGGGCCGTCGGCGACGAAGTGGCGCTCACCGTCGAGCGCCACTTCGTCGACCATCGGCTCGGTGCACAGCAGCGCGAGCGGGATCGCGACCGCTTCAGCATAGCCCAGCGCCTCGAACAGGCCCTTGACGCGGGCGTAGGTCAGGGTCGGGAAGAAATCCTTGAGGTCGAGATTGATCACCACGTCGCGGCCGACATGGTTGCGTGCATTGGTCAGGATGGAGCGCTGCGCCGCAAAGCCGTGCGCGGCATCATGCAGCGGCACCCGCGCGAGGATGTTGTCCAGTACCCAATACTGCGCGCGCTTGAGGCGCGGCATCGGCGCCGAGATCAACCGCTCGCCGCCGCTCTTCTTGGGGATCGTGAAGCGCTGATAGTGATTGACCGATGCCACCTTCCTGTTGAAGGCGAGGAAGCGCAACTCGCCCAGCGGCACGCCCATCGCGTCAGCCAGCGCCTTGGCATCGGCGAGCGGGGGCAGGCCGTCGCGCAAGGGCGTCGTGGTCGTGCGGGTATGAAGGCCCCGCGAGACGTCCTCGCCGAGATAGAGCACGTCGCGCTTGCGCCGGTCGTACCAGGCGAAAGCCCGGCTCTGTCGCGCCTCCGCGTTGCGACGCTTGGTCTCCTGCCGCCGCGCCATCGCCTCGGCCTTGCGGCGCTTGTGCATTTCCTTCAGCGCGCGCTCGGGATCGGCGAGCGTGGCGTTCTGGCGCTGCAGTTCGGTGAGCTCGCGCATCGCCTCTCCGCGGCCGCGGATCGCGTCCGCGGCGGGCACCGGCGCATCTTCGCCATCGGGCCAGAAACCGAGGCGGATCATCTCCTCGAGGATGACCTCGTCCTTCGACGACTGGCGGATGCGGTCGTAGAGTTCCTGGCGCGTCAGCGTGCCGGGAGAAACGGTCTCGTTCACGCGGCCAGCCCTCCGGTCAGGAGTGCGGCAGCGGCCTTATGCAGGGAGTTCGGAAAGGGCGCAGGCCGGATTGCCTTCGTCACTTCTAAGAACTGGATCGATCCACTCGACGCCGGGGCGTCCACCCCTACGCAATTGGGTTCAAGGAACCCATTCTGCGATTGCGTAGGGGTGGACTGCCCCGGCCCAGTGAAGATCGGGCCAGTGACGCATGCGTGGTCATGGTGCAAGGACGGCGATACGCCGCCCGGGTTGCAAGGTCCTGACCGGTCTGCGCCCTTCCGAATGCAGTGATACGCGAATTGCCGTCGCCGGCACAAGCCGGCTCTGCGGATCAAGGGTTTCATGTCACTCATGCGATGGCGGGTCCGTCCTGAGCGACGCCCTCGACTTGCGAATGGAAAATCCGGCGCAGTGCCAGCATGTGCTCGCAAGGGCCGCGCATCATCTTGTTGTGGCCGTAGAAATGACAGCTGCACCGCGCCTCGACGAGACGGTCGTCATCGTCGATGACGAGGTTCACCTGCTCGGTGCGGGCGTTGTCGAGCACGCTGCCGCTGATCGCGCGAACGCCCTGGTTGCGATCAATGTTGCCGATCGTCACGAGGTTGGCGCCGATCAGGCGATCGGCCTTTTCCTCCTGCGGGCTGGCGAAGCGCAGCTGGGCTGCTGACAGCGGCTCGCGCGTCAGCTCGCGCAGCCGGTAGAGCGACTTGTCGAGGTCGAACATCACGCGTCCGGCCTGGGTGTAGGATGTGAGCGCCGCATGCACCAGCGCCTGATCGACGCCGGTCTGCCGCGCCAGCTCGGCGGCGCTCGCCGCATGGGACTTGCCGAGTGCTGCGAAAATGCGCTGCGCGCTGTCGTTGTCGACCTTGTGGCGCGGCGCGAGCAGGTCGAATTGTCCGGCGGACGACCAGTCGTTCGCGGTCCAGCCCGAAAGGCCTAGCGTGAAGCGCAGACCGCCGAAATCGACGACGAAGAACGACGGCAGGCCGGTCCCGGTCAAATGCACCCGCACCGACCGCGCCAGCGGCAGCGCGCGTCCGAGGATCGCAAGCCGTCGCCTGCCCCAGATGCGGATCTCGGCGGGAGCCGTGCCGCGATAGATCGAGCGGCGGAAGGTCAGCCGTTCGTGCCACGGCTCGATCACCACCTCCACCGGCGCGTCCGGCTTCAGCACGAACCGCAGCGAACGCGGGCCGGCCCTTTCCTTCTTCTGCGCGAGGCGGGTGAGGATGTTGGCCATGTCCACGGGATGCAGGTCGAACACATGCGCCGGCAGGGTCATCGCGCTCGACACCTGCAGGAAGCCGCGGACCCAGCTGTCCGGCAGGTCGATCTTCTCCTCGCGGAAGTCGAGATCGTCGCCGGTCTGCACCTCGAACCCTGAGGGATCGATGGTGAGGGTGGTGTCGCGATAGGAGCGGATCTTCTGGAATTCGTCGTACAGGGCGTGGCTGTAGTCGATATTGGTGGTGCCGAACGCCATCTCGCCGAGGCCCTCGAACACGTCGTGGTCGCAGGACAGCCGTCCGTAGCTCGATTCGTCGAGGCTGAAGCACTCGAAGAAGATCTCGTCCGGGTGCACCGTGATCACCGGATCGAGCACGATCCAGGCATCGCGGTTCTGCTTGTAGAGGTAGTTGAAATAAGCCTGCCGCGCCGCCCAGAACGGCTTCATCTGCCGATCGCGCTCGCGGTCGAAGCCACGGATGCGGTCCTGCAAGTCAGCGATGCGCGGCTTGAGCGCCGCCGACTGCGCCGTTGCCTCGGCGAGGAAATTGGCCTCGTTCTGCTTCAGCCACTCGAAATAGGCGGTGCGATCGCGCGGCTTGAAGCGCAGGTCCGACACCACGACATGATGCAGCGCGGAGATCGCCTCGCGGAAGGCGAGATGGCGCGCCACCTTGCCAGTGAAGAAGGTCGGCTGGCGCAGCGTGTCCGGGGCGAAGGCGAACGACGACGAGGCGGCGTCGGACGAGGCGCTGGTGCTGCCGAGAAATCGATATGCGAAATTCATGCGGCGGTCCCGCTGGTTTGCGAGCCGCCGCCCGGCGGCGTGCGGCCGGCGCGGGCCACGGTGACGGGCAGCGGCAGATCCGGCCAGGCGTGCGCGATGTCGCGCAGGATGATCAGCGCGGGCGCCTTGTCACGCAGGGTCACGCTGAGCGTGAAGTCGTGCAACAGCTGTGCGATCGCCGCCGCGCGATCCCGGTGCGCCAGCGCCTCGTTGCGCAGCGCCGTGAAGATCCGGTCCTTGGCGATGCGCCCGCGGTTGATCTGCATCAGGATGATGCGGGCCTGGGTGAGGAATTTGGCGAAGATCGCCGTATCCGCCAGTGAGTCACCGGTGATCAGCTCGGTGACGAAGAGATGGAAGCTGCCGGAGGGATGCTCCAGCACACGCCCCAGCACCTCGGCGATATCGCCGTCGGCGAGGCTGCGCCGCAGCAGCAGGCGAGCGCCGTCCTGCACCGCCGGCACGGTCGAGTCCGCCATCACAGCCAGCGCCGCCGCTGGCAGCGCATCGCTGGGCCACGCCGTTAGGCGGTTCACCGCGGGCGTGCGGACATCATCCCACTCGCTCTCGACCAGCAGCACGGCATTTTGTGGGTCGGCGCGGAAGCGGGGCTCGTCGGCCGTGAACGCATCAAGTGCGAAGCGGCGCACGGCGGCGAACGGATGGTTGCCGAGGCGGGCGAGCTGGCGGACCGAGAAGCGCGCCGGTGCGCGGCTCTCCAGCAGCTTGGCGCCGAGCATGCGGGCGCCGGCCGCGCGTGCCTGCAGCAGGCGCCACAGCGTGCCGTCGTCGATGGCGGCCGCGGCTTGCGGCAACGCCCGGACGAACAGCGTGACCATGTCGGCAGCATGGCCTTCGACCGGTTCGGTGCGGAAGAAGCCGGCCATCAGCATGTCGCGCAGCCGGATGGCGAAGGCCTCGTCGCTCGCAGCAAGGCGCGCGACGAGCGGCCGCGCAGCCGCGCGCAGCCCGGCATGGTCGCCAGTGGCGGCCAGCACGATGCCATCGCGATGTTGCGCGAGCGCGGCGTCGTCAAGCCGCGCCAAGAGGCTCATCGAGGCAATGCGGATTTCCGGCGCATCGGCCCGCAGGATCGCCTGCCAGAACGCTTCCGGCAGGTCGCCGGGCCGTGTCGGGCTCACCGCGATGAGCTGGATGCTGGCTGCCTGGACGTCGGGGCTGGCGTGGCCGGTCAGGCTTTCGATCACCTCTGGCTGCAGCGGGCAGTCGCGATCTGGCCAGAGCTGTGGCAGCAGCGCGAGAGCCGACGTGAGGCCGGCGCGCTGCAGCTCGTCAAGCTGTGACGGCAACTGCGCGAGCCAGGCCGCAAACGCTTCCGTCGCGCGGGCGCGTTGCTCCCGCGAGGGCGCGCGGTCGCG
>NZ_LGHK01000278.1 GCF_001908235.1 Bradyrhizobium sp. NAS96.2 | reverse complement strand
CGCCGGCCCAGCAGCCGTCGCATGAGCGCGCCGCGGAAGCCGGGGCCGTCCCCACCATCCAGTAGTCGCGCCGACGCGCGACCATCAGGACCGCAAGCGACCGATGAACGACGACGCCCCCCACGACGAAGGCGATCAGCTTCCGCCGAACGCGGAAGCTGATCGATCTCGCGCGTCGTCGGGGCGGCGGCGTCGCTGGCGCATTTGCACTCGCGCTCTGTCTTGCACAGCCCGTTCATGCCGAAGGAGAGACGCCGGCATCGTCGTTCAGCACGCGCTTTGCCGCCGTCGACCAGGCCGAGCCTTCCGCCGACGCCATGGCAAAGCCGCCGGCCGAGCCGACGAAGCCGGCCGCGCCTGCCAAGGACACGGCAAAGGACACGCTGAAGGATGCGCCGAAGGACGCCGGCGGGAAGGCGCTCCCGCCTCCGCCGGCAAGCCAGCCCGCGCTGTCGGACGCGCGCATGCGCTATCGCGCGCTGATCGAGAAGGAGGCGGCGGGAAGCGGGCTCGCGCCGGAGATCGCCGAGGCGGTGATGGGCGTGGAGAGCGGCTACAATCCCGACGTGATCGGCGGCGTCGGCGAAATCGGGCTGATGCAGCTGCTGCCCTCGACTGCGCGCATGCTCGGCTTCTCCGGCTCGCTTGCCGAACTCGCCATTCCCGAAAACAACATTCACTTCGGTGTCATGTACCTTGCACAGGCGTGGCGCCTGGCCGGCGGCGACCTGTGCACCGCGGTCATGAAGTACCGCGCCGGCCATGGCGAGACCCGCTTCTCCTATCTGTCGGTGAATTATTGCGTGGCGGTGCGGGCCCGGCTGTTTGCCCGCGGTTTTCGGGTGACGGGAATCGTACCGGTCGCAACCTTCGGTGAGCCCGGGCGCGGCGGGGGTGGTGGCGGCGGATGTGGCCGCAAGTGCCTCGGCGGCGGCGGACGCATCGGGCGTGTCGATCTGGTCGCGCTCAACACGCGGCTGAACGCGCTTGTGATCCAGGCCCGGGGAGGGAAATAGCAAGGCCACGCCTCTCATATTCATAGCGTTGCCTATCCTCGCTTGATATCTGCCTCTGGCTTCCTATCGTTTGAAACAGCTCTGGTTCTGCAAGGAGCAGCACCGATGAAAGTGATCATGTTGGCGGTCGCCGTTGCCGGATTGTCGGCGATGCAGGCGGAAGCGCAGACGCAGCAGCACACGCCGCTGCCGGAAATTGTCGTCGGCACACCGCCGCCGGCCCTCAACCTTAACCGCGACACCAATGGCGGCGCCGGCCGGGCTGCGGCACGAGGTGGTGGCGGCGCGCCGGCCGAGCGCTGCGGCGATGCGTCCTCGCTTGGCTGCATCAACGAGCGGCTGAAGAAGCAGGTCGATCAGGTCAATCCGCCCGTGACCAACACGCCGCCGATCGACGCGAAATCGTCGGATATCAAGGTGGGCGTGGTCAACGTCCCGGCGGTGCAGCAGCAATATGGCCGCAACTTCGGGGTCTCGGCGTTTCCCTATCGCCCGGCCGCGCCGGTTTACAGTCATCGATAATCCGCGCGAAATCACTTCTGTCTCTCACAGATCGTGACGCCGTCACATTTCTGACGATGGGCATATGGAAAATAGAGAGAGCAACGGTTTGCTGATTCCATGCGAAAATCTGAAGTGACGTGCCCTCATTGCCAGGCCGGCTATCGCCGGATCGAATTGACGTCGAAGGGCGGCGTCGCCGGTGAGTTTCGATGCCTGGTGTGCGACCACACGATCGAGCTGATGGACGGTTCGACCGATGTTGCCTTTCGGCTGACCGTGCAGCCGGGCAAGACGTCCTACGCCTACTAGAGCGTTTTCGAGCGAAGTGGACCCCGGTTCGCGTGAAGAAAACGCGTCAAACAAGAATCCGGAGCTTCGGCTCTGATTCAATCAGAACCGAAGCTGCGTCGGGTCCTCGCGAGCGGGACCGTGAGCGATCGCGGCCGGCAGTTATTCGCCGCGGATATCGCTCGGTGCCTTGTTGGTCCACCGGTGGAACGCGCGCCTGAAGTTCGCAGCGTCGCTGAACCCGAGCGCCAATGCGATGTCTTCGTTGGCCAGCGTCGTGTTGCGGAGATATTTCAGGGCAAGCTGGGTCCGCAACTCGTCGTGCAGCCCGCGGAAGGAAAAGCCCTGCTGACGAAGCTGGCGCCGCAGCGACCGGTCATTCATGCCGAGCTGCTTCGCGATCGCCTCGAAAGTCGGGGGATTTGCGATGTCGCGAAGCAGGATGGCGCGGATTTTCCCGGCCACCCCGGTCCGTAGCCTCAGATCCCCCAGCAAGTCGTCGCACAAGGCCACGATGGTCGGATACGTCGTCTTGTTGCCGAGATCGGCGCTCCGATCCAGCCATTGCGCCTTGAATACGATCTGGTTGGCCGGCCGATCGAACCGCACCGGGCATCCGACATGATCGAGCGGAAGATCGAAGTCCGAGCCTTGCGGATAGGCGAGCGTGATTTCGGTGGGGGTGAAGCCCGGCCCCATGACGTCGCGCATCAGCGAGATGTGGATGCCGATCTGCATCTCGGCGACGAACCGGTAGAGCGCGGAATCGGCCAGCGCGTGCAGATTGGGCTCGATGGTCCATCGCGCATGGGCCTTGTCCTCGATGAAGTCGATCGCCGCGAGCGGCGCCGCGAGCGCGTGGTAGCGCATCGCAAATTCCATCGCCTTGCGGAAGTCCGGGCAGCACAGCAGCGCATAGCCGTACATTCCATACGTCGAGACGTGGATCGATGCGCCGATGCGATAGGGCAGATGGCGGTCCTTCGACAGGCGCAATGCATTCTGACACACGGTCAGCAGCTGCGTCAGCGAGATCCGCGCCTGCGGTGAATGGACGTCGGCCAATGGAATGTTCGTATCGCGCAGGATGGCGTCAGCCGGGACGCCGGCGCCGGCCAGCATGTCGAAGACAGCGCCAAGCTTGGTCGCCTCATAGATCCTGTCGCGGGTGCCAACGGTCAGGATGTCGTTGCGAGAGCCCCCAGGCGTCTTCAGTCGCACCGTTGGTTGCAAGGTGAACCAGCCTTTCCTTCAGTCCGGAAGCGGGACATCGCAGTATCAGGGCAAAGCCGATTCCTGCCCGCCAACACCTCGAAACATATCCGCTTCGCGGCACAACCCAAGGCCAATCCAAAGCCTATCAATGGGGCATCGATGTTGCGTAGCAGCAAGAATGGTGGCGGCAAGACGACGGTGAAGACGCCAAAGAGAGCAATTTTAGCCAAGACCGTTGCTGTCGATGAGAGCAGTCTGTCCGCTTGAGACCCCGCCGATGTCCGATTCGGACCTTCACAAATCTCGGGCATCACGCGAGGCTTAGGCATAATGTCACACGGTCGGACCGTCGTGACGCGAGACGGCAGACTACGCGATCCGCGCACTCAAGAACTGCGGACGTCACGGTCGGAGGACATGCCAGGTCGAGGGAGGCTTCCATGGTTGGAAAGCTGATTCAGACTGCCCCATCCGCGTATCAATATCCGCTCATCTTCAAGCAGCTCTGGCACACGCCGCGTGTGCAGGCGCCCGACCAGGAGATCGTCTATCGCGATCTCAAGCGTCAGACCTATCGACAGACCAGAGAACGGATCGGCCGCCTCGCCTCGGCGCTCAGCAAGGCCGGCGTCGAGCCCGGCGACACGGTCGGCGTGCTCGAATGGGACAGCCATCGCTTCCTCGAAGCGTTCTTCGCGA
The DNA here is from genome assembly GCF_001908235.1 of Bradyrhizobium sp. NAS96.2. Taxonomy (GTDB): domain Bacteria; phylum Pseudomonadota; class Alphaproteobacteria; order Rhizobiales; family Xanthobacteraceae; genus Bradyrhizobium. The sequence continues at coordinate 31,353 of NZ_LGHK01000278.1, read as the reverse complement.
TCCCGATGATGGCGGCCGTGTTGCAGACGGTGAATGTCCGCCTGTCGCCCGAGCAGATCGCCTACACGATCAACCACGCCGGCGCGTCGACGCTGCTCGTCAACGACGAGTTCGTCGGATTGCTGGAAGGCATGAAGGGACAGCTCCCGAATGTGAAGCGGATGATCGTGATGTCGGACCGGCCGGCGCCGCTGACCGGCAGCCTGTCCTTCATCGGCGAATATGAGAGCCTGCTGGCGGCAGCCTCGCCCGATTACGAGTTTCCCGATTTCGACGAGAACACCCAGGCGACCACCTTCTACACGACGGGCACCACCGGGCTGCCGAAGGGCGTCTACTACAGCCATCGCCAGCTCGTGCTGCACACGATCGCCGGGCTTGCGCTGTTTGGCATGGCGGGCTCGCAGGGACGCTTTTCGCGCGACGACGTCTACATGCCGATCACGCCGATGTTCCACGTTCACGCTTGGGGCTTTCCGTGGTCGGCGACGCTGGCCGGCACCAAGCAGGTCTATCCCGGCCGCTACGAGCCGGCGATGCTGGTCAAGCTGATCAAGAGCGAAGGCGTCACCTTCACCCATGGGGTGCCGACCATCCTGCAGATGCTGCTCAACGCCGCTGCGGCGGCCAAGGTCGATCTCAAGGGTCTCAAGATGGTGATAGGCGGCTCCGCCTTACCGAAGGCGCTGGCCAAGCAGGCGATGGAGGCCGGCATCGACATCTTCGCGGGTTACGGCATGTCGGAGACGGGCCCGCTCGCCGCAGTGTCCCACGTCAGCTCCAAGGATCTCAGCGGCGACCCCGACGGCGAGGTCGAATTCCGCACCCGGGCCGGCATCGCCGGTCCACTGGTCGACCTGCGCATCGTCGACCCCGACATGAAAGACATCCCGCATGACGGCAAGTCCGCTGGCGAGATCGTGCTGCGCGCGCCGTGGCTCACCCAGGGTTACTACAACAATCCCGAAGGCTCGGAGCAGCTGTGGGCCGGCGGCTATCTGCACACCAGCGATATCGCTGTGGTCAGCCCGGGCGGCTACGTCCACATCACCGACCGGATCAAGGACGTGATCAAGACCGGCGGCGAATGGGTCTCCTCGCTGCAGATCGAGGATCTGATTTCGCAATGCGCCGGTGTTGCCGAGGCCGCGGTGATCGGCGTCAAGGACGACAAATGGGGCGAGCGGCCGCTCGCGCTCGTGGTCAGGAAGCCATCCGGGGCCGACGGCCTCACCGATACGGCGATCAAGGATCATCTCAAGCAGTTAGCCGACCAGGGCGTGATCTCGAAATACGGCATCCCCGGGACGATCATGTTCATCGACAGCATTCCCAAGACCAGCGTCGGCAAGATCAACAAGAAGGAGCTGCGCGAGCAATACGGCGACATGTGACGGGACGAGCAAGCCTAAGAAAAGTTCGAGGAGGGACAACATCATGAGCAGCCTCACAATGGCCGGGCTGGGCGAGCACGTTGGCAAGGAGCTCGGACTTTCCGATTGGGTCACGATCGATCAGCAGCGTATCGACACCTTCGCGTCCTGCACTGGCGATCACCAATGGATTCACGTCGACGTTGAGCGGGCGAAGCGCGAGAGCCCGTTCCGCGGTCCGATCGCGCATGGCTACCTGACGCTCGCGATGGTCGCGCCGCTGGCGATGCAGGTCGGCATCATTCCGCGCGATGCCGCCGCGGGGCTGAATTATGGGGTCGACAAGGTCCGCTTCCTGGCGCCGGTGCCGGCAGGCGCGCGGGTGCGGCTGCGGGTCGTGCTGTCCGGCATCGAGCCGAGGGACGGCGGCCAGGTGATCATGAAGACCCTGAACACGCTGGAGGTCGAGGGATCGGAGAAGCCTGCCCTGATCGCCGAGACGCTGGCACTTTTGATTCCCGCAGCGGGAGCAAAGCAATGAGCACGGAAAATCGCAGTCCGGATCAGCCGGCCTCTGACATGTCCGAGGCCGCGTCGCGCAATACGCTGGCGCTCAACCCACTGGTTGGCATCCAGGGCCAGGATCTGGTCGAGGGCGCCGGCATCCTGTTCAAGGCCGTCATCAACGAACCGAAGGTCGCGACCGAACAGTGGCTGTCGTTCGTCAGCGAACTCGGCTCCATCGCCGCCGGCAAGTCGGAGCGCGCGCCGAAGGCGGGCGACAAGCGATTTGTCGATCCGACCTGGAAGGAGAGCTCGCTGCACTCTGGCCTGCTCAAGGCCTATCTGGCCTGGGGCGAGGCGGTCAACGGCCTGGTCGACAAGACCAGCCTCAGCGACATCGACAAGCAGCGCGCGCATCTGATCACGGAAATCCTGATCGATGCGGTGGCGCCGACCAACACGATGATCACCAACCCGGCGGCGGTCCGCAAGTTCATCGACACCGGCGGACAGAGCCTGTGGAGCGGCCTGAAGAACTATATCGGCGACCTGACGCAGAACCGCGGCATGCCGTCGATGGTCGACATGAGCGCCTTCAAGGTCGGCGAGAACCTCGCGACCACGCCCGGCGCGGTGATCTTCCGCAACGAGCTGCTCGAGCTGATCCAGTACACGCCGACGACGCCGACGGTTAGGAAGCGGCCGCTCGTGATCACCCCGCCGCAGATCAACAAGTACTACGCGCTCGATCTTTCGCCGGACAAGAGCATGGTGCGCTTCCTGCTCGAGAGCGATATCCAGGTCTTTGCGGTGAGCTGGCGCAACCCGACCGCCGCGCATCGCGACTGGGGGCTCGACACTTATGTTGCGGCGCTGGACGAGGCGGTCGACGCGGCGCGCGAGATTTCCGGTAGCGAGGACATCTCGATGATGGGGTCCTGCTCCGGCGGCATCACCTCGACGGCGTATTTCGCGACGCTCGGCTCCGCGGCCGAAAAGAAGATCAAGAACCTGGTGCTGGCGGTCTGCCTGCTCGATCCCAACTCAGCCGAGGAGAGCGCGTTCGGCTGCCTGATGACGCCCGAGACCATGCGGGCAGCGAAGGCGTCCTCGCAGCTGCGCGGCATCGTCGATGGCCATGATTTGGCGCGGATGTTCGCCTGGATGCGGCCCAACGACCTGATCTGGAACTACTGGGTCAACAACTATCTGCTCGGCAACCAGCCGCCGGCGTTCGACATCCTGTACTGGAACGCCGATACGACCCGCCTGCCGGCGGCGCTGCATGGCGACTATCTCGACCTCTATTTCTCCAACCCGTTCGTCAACGCCGGCAAGCTCACGCTCAACGACAAGACCATCGACATGAGCAAGGTCAAGGCCGACAGCTATGTCGTCGCCGGGGTGACCGACCACATCACGCCGTGGAAGGGCGTCTACAAGACCGCCCAGATCATGGGCGAGGGCACCACTTTCGTGCTGTCGAACAGCGGGCACCTGCAGAGCCTGCTCAATCCGCCGAGCAATCCGAAGGCGTCCTTCATGATCGGGCCGGTGTCCGCGGACAAGCCCGACGCGTTCATGGCCTCGGCCGAGAAGCGCAAGGGCAGCTGGTGGCTCGACTGGCGCGACTGGCTGCAGCCGCGCTCGGGCGCCGAGGTCAGCGCGCCCACTGCGCTCGGCAGCGCGCACCATCCGCCCGTTACGAAAGCACCAGGAACCTACGTCTTTGACTGAGAATATTATCAGCGCCGATACGGCGAGCGCGCAGCGCGGCGTCATCGAGACGCGGCAGGTTTCGATCGATGGCCAGCTGCTTCAGGTCGCGATCCGGCACGGCGACGGCCGCGGGCCGCCGCTGCTGCTGTTCAACGGCATCGGCGCCAATTGGGAGCTGGCGAAGCCGTTCCTCGATGCGCTCACAGGCACCACCGCCGTCATCTTTGATGTGCCCGGCGTCGGCGGCTCGCCAAGGCCGGCTTGGCCCTATCGTCCATCGACACTGGCGCGGCTTGCCGCCGAGCTCGTTGCCGAGCTGGGTTATGCTGAAGTCGACGTCGCCGGCGTGTCCTGGGGTGGCGGCATCGCGCAGCAATTCGCGCATCAGTTTCCCAAGCGCTGCCGTCGGCTGGTGCTGGCCGCGACCGCGCCGGGTTTCACCATGGTGCCGGCAAGCCCCTCGGTGCTGTGGAAGATGGCGACGCCGCGCCGCTACACCGACAAGGGCTATATGAAGAGCATCGCCGCCGACATCTATGGCGGGGCGTTCCGCGACGATCCGTCACTGATCGGTCGGCATGCGGCCGCGATGCATGGCGCGCGCAGCATGGGTTACTTCTATCAGCTGCTGGCGATGACCGGCTGGACCAGCCTGCCATGGCTATGGTCGCTGCCGCAGCCGACGCTGATCCTGATGGGCCGCGACGATCCGCTGGTTCCTCCGATCAACGGTCAGATCATGGCGAGCCTGATCCCGAATGCCGAACTGCACCTGATCGACGACGGGCATCTGTTCATGGTGACGCGGCCGGCGGAGACCGCTGGCCTGATCGAGGCGTTTCTCGCCGATGAGAGCCGTCAGGCCACCTCGTCGACCCTGCTTTCGCGCACGACCAGTTACCTCAGGGATCTCGTTCCAACATCCGCAGGCGGGCACCAGAAGCCGTAACCACAGGGAGGATATCATGACGGATAACAGCTCATATATCGATATGCTGCGGAAGTTCGGTAGTGACCTCGGCCTGCCGAAGCTGAACGTGGACGAACTGCTGCAGGCCCAGAAGAAGAACCTCGAGGCGCTTGGCAAGAGCGCGAAGGTCGCGGCCGAAGGTGCGCAATCGGTGGCGCAGAAGCAGCGCGAGGTGCTGGAGGCGGGCCTGCGCGAGGCCTCGACGCTGGCGCGCGAATACAAGCCGCTCGGCAAGATTCACGAGAACCTCGCTCTGCAGACCGAGTTCGCCCGGAAGATGTTCGACATCGCGGTGAAGGGTGCCCAGGACAGTGCGTCGACGGCGCGGCAGTCGACATCAGATGCGGTCAAGATCATCCAGGATCGCATGAAGGAAAGTTTCGAGGAGTTCCGCGCCAGCGTGCGCCCGAACAAATCGGCCTGAGATCGTCTGTCGGGATCACGACCCATCAAGCAACGCCTCGCCACGCATCAGGGAGGACATCATGGCTAACGCGCAGGCAACACGGGCGGCCAAGCCGGACTATGCGCCACCGCCGATCAACGGCGACTTCTACGGGATTGCCCGCGTCCTGAACGAGAAGGAGCGCGCGCTGGTGCGGCGCGTGCGCGAGTTCACCGAAGGCGTGGTGGCGCCCGTCATCGAGGAATTTTGGGGCCGCGACGAATTCCCGTTCGCGATCATCCCGAAGATGGCCGAGATCGGCATCGGCGGCGTCGGCTACCAGGGCTATGGCGCCGCCGGCGGCAGCTGGCTGCTGAACGGCTTTGTCGCGATGGAGCTGGCGCGGGTGGATTCCTCGGTCGCGACCTTCTGGGGCGTGCACACCGGACTTTCGGCGGGCTCGATCTATCTGTGCGGCGACGAGGCGCAGAAGCAGCGCTGGCTGCCTGCGATGATGCACTTCGAGAAGATCGGCTCGTTCGGTCTCACCGAGCCGCTGGTCGGCTCGGCGACGTCAGGCGGGATGCTGACCACCTGCCGGCGCGAGGGCGACGTCTGGATCCTCAACGGCCAGAAGAAGTGGATCGGCAACGCCACCTTCGCCGACATCAACGTGATCTGGGCGCGCGAGGAGGGCTCCAACCAGGTCAAGGGCTTTGTCGTCGGCAAGGACAATCCCGGTTTCTCGGTCGAGAAGATCAAGACCAAGATGGCGCTGCGCGTGGTGCAGAACGGGCTGATCACCCTGAAGGATTGCCGCGTGCCCGAGGCGGACCGGCTGCAGAACGCCAACACGTTCAAGGACACCGCCAAGGTGCTGCGCATGACCCGCACCGGCGTGGCGTGGTTCGCCGTCGGCTGCGCGATGGGCGCCTATGAGCATGCGCTGCGCTATGCGACCGAGCGGCAGCAGTTCGGCCGACCGATCGGCGGCTTCCAGCTGGTGCAGGACCTGCTGGTGCGCATGCTCGGCAATGTCACCGCGACGCAGTCGATGATGCTGCGGCTCGGACAGATGCAGGACGAAGGCGTGATGCTGGACGAGCACGCCTCGCTGGCGAAGGCGTTCTGCACCGTCAAATGCCGCGAGACCGTCGGTTATGCGCGCGAGCTGCTCGGCGGCAACGGCATCCTGCTCGAGAACCATATCGGCCGCTTCGTGGCGGATGCCGAGGCGATCTACTCCTATGAGGGCACCCGCGAGATGAACACCTTGATCGTCGGCAAGTCGATCACGGGATTGAGCGCCTTCGTCTGAGCCGCGGTGCGGTCGCGCCGCCGGTCATTCGGCCGGCGGCATGCTGCCGTGTCCGCTGCCATGCCCGGCCGCGGCGTTTGCCTGCGAGAGCATCCCGAGCGCGACGAGTGCCGCGGCAAAGCCTGCGGCAGCGCCGACGCCGAGCGCCCAGCGCGGGCCGAGATGATCGGCGACCCAGCCGACGATCGGTGCGCCGATCGGCGTGCCGCCGAGCGCAACGCCGAGCCGCAGCGCCATCACACGCCCACGCATCGCTGGCTCGGTAGAGAGCTGCATCAGTGCGTTCGAGGTATTCAAGACTGTCAACGAAGCGATGCCGATCACGACGAGGGCGGCGGCAAACAGCCAGTAGTTCGGCGCCAGTGCGGCCAGGGTGCAGCCGACGCCGAAGATCGCGGAGCCCAGCATCAACGCGACAAAGCGCGGCCGCTCGCGGGTTGCCGCCAGCAGCGCTCCCGACATCGTGCCGATCGCCATCATCGATGACAACAGGCCAAAACCCCGCGCGTCGGTATGGAAGACGCCGACCGCCATGGTCGAGATGAAGATCGGAAAATTCAGCCCGAAGGTGCCGATCAGGAACAGCATGACGAGGGTCGCCCTGAGATCGGAGCGGGACCAGACATACTGAAATCCTTCCGTGATGCCGCCCCTGGTGCGGAGTGCGCGCGCATTCGGCCGAAGCTCGGATTTGCGCAGCAGGCACAGCGAGGTCAGCACCGCCATGAAGGACGCCCCGTTGAACAGGAACGCCCAGCCGGTGCCGACTGAGGCAATGAGCAAGCCAGCCATCGCGGGGCCGACCATGCGCGCGGCATTGAACGAGGTCGAATTCAGCGCAATGGCGTTCGACAGGTCTCGATCGCCGACCAGCTCGGCCACGAAGGTCTGGCGGACCGGGGCATCCAGCGCGGCGCTGCAGCCGAACAGAAACGCAAACACATAGACGTGCCAGAGCTGTACCAGCCCGGTGACGGTGAGAATGCCGAGGATGAGCGACAGCGTGCCCATCGTCGCCTGCGTCACCATCAGGAGCCGCCGCTGGTTGAAGCGATCGGCGGCGAGGCCGGACCAGGGCATCAGCAGCAGCTGCGGGCCGAATTGCAGCGCCATCACGATGCCGACGGCGGATGCGCTATGATTCGTCAGCTGGGTGAGGACGAGCCAGTCCTGGGCGGCGCGCTGCATCCAGGTGCCGATGTTGGACACCAGCGCGCCGGCCGCCCAGACCCGGTAGTTGAAGCTCGCGAGTGATCGAAATACGCGTCTCATGTTCGCTGAGGATCATTCCCGCCGTGAAACCGTTCGAACCGCCGCGCCAGGAACAGGCCAATCAGGAGGCCGCCAAGACCGAGCGCAGCGACATCACCGGTGGTTCGGAGGCCGAAGTCGCCGACGCGGCAGACCAGCAGGTATCCGACGGCGAGGTTGAAGAAGCCCCATACGATGTTGACGGTCGATGAGGACAGGCCCTCGCCCGGCGGCTTCGCGAACGGGCTCTGGAACGGCTCGCCCATCATGCCGGCGACCACGTGAGGGATTGCGTTGGTGAGGAAGGCGCCGCCGAAGAAGTAGGCGACGAGGTCAAGCCAGTTCATGCGCGTGGGTCCTTTCAAGCAGATCGATGATCGCCTGCGTCGAGCCGGTTTCGCCGAGCCGCGGGAATACGTGCTCGATGCTGTAGTCATGGGCGTTCGGCCGCGCATCGGTCATGGCGTCGATCGCGAGCGTGACGTTGAAGCCGGCCTCAAATGCCTGCCGTGCCGTGGATTCGACGCCGGTGCCGGTCGCAACGCCGACGATCACGACATGGGTAACGCCGCGGGCTCGGAGCTGGTTCTCGATATCGGTGCTGGCGAACGCGCCCCAGGTCCGTTTGGTGACGACGATGTCGCCCGGCTGCCGGTCAAGCTCCGGGAGCAGGTCGGTCCAGCCATCGGGAAACGCGCCGTCGTGGCGCGGGCGCTCGGTTCGTCCCGGTGCCGTGCCGTCGACATTGACCAGCACGATCGGCAGTCGGCGCCGCCGAAACGCGGTGATGAGCGCGCAGGCGCGTGCCACCACGTCTGCGAACGGATTGACGAAGGGCGCGCCGGCGAGCCCGGCCTGCAGATCGACGACGATGAGGGCAGTGATCGGATCGAGCGTCGTAAGGGCCATGATCGTTTCCTTTCAACCGGATGGGTCTCGCGATCGGCGCGGCCTCAGTCCGCGACCAGCCGCTTCAGCAAGCCGACCGCGGCGGCGAGTTCATCCTGTTCCCGTGCCGACAACCGTGCGGCAATGGTGCGTGACAGCCAGTCCTGCCGAGCGGCGCGGCCGGTGCGCAGCCGCTCGCGGCAAGTATCGGTGAGCGACATGATGGTCTGGCGGCCGTCGTCCGGATCGGGCGCACCGCGCACCAGGCCCGCCGCCTCGAGCGCCGAAATCGCCGAGCTCATCGACTGCGGACGCATCCCCTCCGACCGCGCCAGGCTGGACACGGTCGCGGGGCCGTCCTTTTCGAGGCGCAGCAGCACCGCGACCTGGGAGGGCGGCAGGTCGTCGCGTTGACCCTGCTCGCGCAGCCGCCGCTTCAGTGTTCCGATCAACAGGCGAAGGTCTTCGGCGAGCGCGGATGTCCGCGCCGAACCGGTACGGGCCGGTGAACTGTTCATGCCGGTATTGATGACATATATGCAGGTAAACTGTAAAGATTGTCTTCGCAGATTAGCTTCATATTGCCGTGATCGTCGGCGCTTCGGCCGAGCCTTGCTGGACCATGGCGCAACCCTGAACGGCGCCTGAATCCGGTCTCCCGAGCGCATCACTTTAATTTTGTTGTCTTCCTGCGTGCGGTTGTCGATGACTGCACCGGCGCTCACGACGTGGCGTATCTTCCCCGCGGTGGCTCGCGGAGTTCTTCAATGAAGCATGACATTCGTCTCGTCGCGATCGGCGTGTCGATCGCCCTTGCTTGCCTCGCGGAGCCGGCAGCGGCTCCCTTGCCGGATTGAGTCGGCGGAAGATATGCCACGCCCGATGACGTGCGCTTACTCGCTCTCGCTGGTCACCGGGGCTGCATAGGTGTCCCGCGCACGCTTGGTCACGGCCGCATAGCGCGCCGTCGCGCTGAGGCTCATCAGGCCGGCGCGCACCAGACCGAGAATGGCGCGTCGTGAGTGGAACGGGCCGGTCTTGCTCGCGGCATATCCGCGCGGGTACAGCTGCAGGCGGCCGGTGAGCGCTTCCTGCAACGCCACCTTCTGGGTCGCGCTCAGGCGCCGGCGCCGCGCGGGCTTCTCCGCTTCCGCCAACATGCGCAGCTCGATACCCGACGATCTCCGTGGCGCGCCCTTCATTGTCAGCTCACACCCTGGCCGACTGGCACGACGACCTTCCGCGAGGCCCGGCGACCGGCCGGCATCGCCATGGACGCCGTCATGTGGCACATCATGGCTTGCGCTGTTGCTCATCCGTGGACAGAACCGCATTTCGAGCGGCGGCGGCATCTGACGAAGGTCAGGATCGGTTATGACGAAAGTCATATTCGTTTGCGGCCGCTGCCGGCTTACGCCAGAGTGGGCTGCTCGCTGAGTGATGGGCAACGCATGATCAATCTGAGCGCGGATTTGCTTGCGGCCGCGGAAGCCAACGTCATCGGCCTCGCCGTCATCGGTGCCGACCGGAGCATGCAGCGGAAGATCGGCCGGCTGGTCGAATGGCTTCCCGCAATCGGCGCCGATTGCTGCGAGTGCATGCTGCTGGTCGGCATGGAAGCCGAATTGGCGGCGCTCGCCAGCGGCCAGCGGGACACGATCGCGCTGGCCGGTGTGCGTGGTGCGTCGCCTGATATCACGCAGCCGATGACGGCGGTCGTGCTGTGGAACGGCGCGCAGTCGCACTATTTCGTCATCGCCATGCCGGATTTCGCCGGACGTCAGGTGGAAACGCTGCTCGGCAGCGAGCGCCGGGCCCGCCGCCTGATGGAGCAGCAGCTCGAGGCGGCGAGCGCGGAGGTGCGCTTTGCCTCCCTGGCGCGAACGCGGCTGCGGCTGGCGCGCGATCTGCACGATACGCTGGTACATTCGATCGTTGCGCTGCTGACCCAGATCCGGCTGATCAGGCATTATCTGTCGGCCGATCCCGCGCGCGTGGCGGACAGCCTTGCGACCGCGGAAGATGCCGCCGCGAGTGGCCTCTCGCGCGCCCGCGAGGCGATCGATCGCCTGCGCACGTCAGACGATCTGAAGCTCGATCCCGATGTCGAGGGACTGCTCAGCGACTTCGCCGCACGCAGCGGCGTCAGGGTGTCGATCCAGATCGATGAAGATGCGCGTGCCGGCTTGCGTGATTGCGGATTGACGGTTCAGCGTATCCTCAGCGAGGCGCTGCGCAACGTCCAGGCCCATGCGCAGGCACGCCGCGTCTCCTTTCACGCCTTCGAGGCACCGGCGGCGGTCGGCCGGAAGCTCGTCGTCGAGATCCGCGATGACGGTCATGGCTTCGATCCCGCGGTCCCTCATCCCGGACATTTCGGATTGATCGGAATGGCCGAATTTGCTGAACTTGTCGGCGGAAGCTGCGCGGTGGAGAGCGCGCCCGGACAGGGAACGCTGGTCCGGATATCGCTCCCCGTAGCGGTGCCGCCGGCGGCGTCTGCCGGCGTGCTGGCCGATTGATGTCGTTGCCGTGCAATCGGAGCGTTTTCGAGCGAAGTGGCTACCGGTTCGCGTCAAGAAAACGCGACCAACAAGACAACAGGATCTTCGAGAGGATGACGGAAGCCCGTGAGCAGGATTGAGAAGGTACGGGTGCTGATTGCCGAGGATCAGACCCTGATCAGGGAAGGTATCGCCACACTGCTTGCCCAGCAGAACGACGATTTCGAGATCCTTCCCGGCGCGGCCGATGGCGAGCAGGCCATCGAGTTCGCGCGGCGCTACCGGCCGGACGTCATCCTGATGGACCTGCAGATGCCGCGTGTCGACGGCATTGCCGCGACCCAGCGAATTCTCCGCGAGCTGCCGCAGACCCATATCGTGGTGCTGACGACGTTCGAGACCAACGATCTGATCTTCGAGGCGGTCAGCGCGGGCGCCAAGGCGTATCTCCTGAAGGATGCCAGGATGGAGGAGATCGCATCGACGATCCGCGCGGTCATCAACGGCCAGTCCGGGCTTTCGCCCGGTGTCGCCGCGCGCATCCTCGACGAGTTCAAGCGGCTGCGCGGCCCGCGCGTCTCGGCGAAGCTGCCGGTTCGCGACGGGCTGACGGCGCGGGAGAATGAAATTCTCACGCTGATCGTCGAGGGCAAGAGCAATACCGAGATCGGCGAGCGATTGCATTTGGCCGAGGGCACGGTGAAGAACTATGTCAGCACCATCCTGGAGAAATGCCAGGTCAAGAACCGTACGGAACTCGCAATAAAGGCAATCACTTACTAGAAATAATTGCCCTCGACCGCACGACCAAGCGGTCGATCTTGCTGAGATTGCTCGCCTTTCTCTGGGCCGCGCCCGCAAAATTGGCTATAGGGTTGTTTCGGATTTGCTTTTTGAAGCGGCAGGTCCGGATTGCGCAGCTACGAGTAAGCAGGAAAAGACCATGAAGGGTATCGAGCGCCAGACCAAGGCTACGGACGGACCGGCAGACGCTCCGGCGGCCGGCAACGGCGCGGATCCGGCGGCGCATGGCATGGCGGCGATCGATCAGGTCCGCGACCTCCTGTTCGGCGGCGCGCAACGTTCGCTTGAGACCAACCTCTCGGGTCTGCGCGAAGAGATGCAGGCATCGTTGAAGCAGATGCAGGCCGACTTCACCAACGAGCTCACCGCGCTGCAGGCGAGGCTCTCCGACCTCGAACGCGACACCGAGCAGAAGCGCCTCGACTCGCTGAAGGATGTCGGCGCGGCCATCACCCAGCTCGGCACCGTCATCAGCGGATTGGGAACCGGCCGCACGGGCAAATAAGCATGGCAGCTGCTGCCGGCCAGAATCGCGAGATCGAGCAGCTCAAGACATTGCTGTTTCAGCCCGAGGCGACGCGTCTGACGTCGCTCGAGGCTGACCTCGACTCGCTGCAGCGCTATGTCGGCAATGCCGATCGGCTGGAGACGGCGACCGCCGGCATTCTGGTCGAGGCGCTAGAGCGCGCCGAGGTCAACCGGCCGCGCGAGCTCGCCACCGCGATCGCGCCGGTCGTGGTCTCCGCGATCCGCAGCGAGATCAAGAATTCGCGCGAGCAGATGATCGAGGCGCTCTATCCGATCGTCGGCCGGCTGGTCAGCGCCGCGGTCGCGAATGCGTTCCGGGAACTGGTGGCCTCGCTCGAGCAGCGCATCAATGCGCTGACCTCGGCGCAGCTGTGGGTCGGGCGCGTCAAGTCGCTGGTGACGGGACGCCCGATCAGCGAATTCGTGCTCGCCGATCGCCCGCCGCAAATCAATCGGCTCCTGATCATCGAACGCGGCAATGGCCGGCTGATCGCCGACTGGAAGCGCGAGGCGACCGCCGACGAACGCGCCGATCTGCTCAGCGCGATGGTTGCTGCGATCCTCGAATTCTCCGTGCAGGCGCTGGCCGGCGAAGGCAATCTGCAGACGCTCGATTTCGGCGGACGGCAGCTCGCGCTGCGCGCCTCGCCGCGTTACATCCTGGCGGCGGAGTGCCTCGGACCGCTGCGTCCCGCCGACAATGCCCGGATCAACTCGCTGTTCTTCGACGCGATCGAGCGCATCGACCGCGGCGCGGATTGCGATGGCCCGATGCTCGCCTCGCTCGCAGCCGCGATCGAGACCGACGATACCCCGCGGCGGATCGCGAGCCGACGCGGCAAGGTGATCCTGTTCGCCGTGCTCGCCGCTGTGTTGGCGTTGTTGCTCTGGCTTGCCGCGACCTCGGTGTCGCGCAGCCTTTTGGAGCGGCGGACCCATGCGACGCTGGAGCAGCTCGCCGCGACGCAGCCGTTGCTGGTCACGTTCCCGTTGCGGCTCGATTTCGATCACGGCAGGGCAAGCGTGGCGGTCTCGGGCATCGAGCCGAGCCAGCTGGAGACCGCGCCGTTGATCGACGCGCTTGCTGCGGCCGCGGCGCCGTACAAGATCGTCAACCAGATCGGGCAGGTCGCCACCCCGGACCAGGCGGCGGCGTCGCAGGCCGGCATTGCGGGCTTGCAGCAGAGCCTGACGCGCTTGCAGGCGAGCCTCGACCAGATGCGCGAGGCGATCAGCGCGCAGGCGAAGTCCGGCGATCAGAAATACGCCGGGCTGACCGAGCAATACGACAAGCTCGGCGAGCAGTCCGCGAAGCTCGGCGAGGAAGTTGCAAAACTGCAATCCGTCGCCGAGGGCGCGGCGGCGCGGCTCGACCGCTTCATCGCCTCGACCGCGATCTTCTTCGTCAACAATTCAGACGAATTCCTCGACAACGATCAGGCCGAACAACACCTTCGCGAACTTGCCGGGCTGCTCACGAACAACGATCTCAGGCTGCGGATCGTCGGCTATGCCGATCAGAGCGGCACGGAAGGCACCAACAAGACGCTGGGGCGCAAGCGGGCGGAGCAGGTGCAGCGCAGGCTGACCGCGCTCGGAGTCGATCCATCGCGGCTGATCCTGGTATCGCGCGCCGCGACGATGCCGATCACCGACCGGCTCGACACCACCGTCGGCGGCAACCGCCGCGTCGCGTTCGAGACGGTCTATCGAGGCGAAGTGGCCCGCTGATGCTCACCGCAAAAGTCATGCTGCTCGGCGATATGGGGGTCGGCAAGACGTCGATCCTCTATCGGCTGATCTACAACCGGTTCGAGGGCCAGTACAAATCGACGCTCGGCGTCGAGATCCTGAGCCACGACGTGGTGCCGGCGGACGGCAGCGATCCGATGCGCCTCGTGCTGTGGGATACCGACGGCGATTTCGGCACGCAGATTTTCGACACCGTCTATGTCACCGGCGCATCCGCCGCGATCATCGTCTCCGACGTCACGCGGCCGCAGACCGTGACCCGCATGGTCGAGCTGGTTCGCGGTTTCGAGGAGCGCTTTCCGGGCCGGCCCTACCGGGCGCTGTTGAACAAGATCGATCTTCCGGAAGCTGCGGGCAGCGCGGGCGCGATTGCCGAGCTCGCCAAGTCGCTCGGCAGGTCGAGCGTGAAATCGGTCAGCGCCAAGACCGGCGTCGGCATCGCGGAAAGCTTTGTCGAGCTCGCCCAGACCATCCGCCGCCGCCAGCTTTAGCTCAAGATGCGCGACGCGCGTTGGTGTCAGCCGTCCCGACTTCTCGGGGCTGGCGAATCGGGCCGGGACGGCTGACTTCATCGCACGTGGGGCGTACGATGAAACGCGCGCGACGTGCGGTGCCTGACCGCACGATTCTCTCCCCGAGAGCACCACGCCGTTCCACACTCCGATAGTGACGATGGTCATCTTCCGCTAGGCCAATGGCCTGCCTATCGTTCGCTCCGTCACCGGAACCAGCCACGGGACCAAGGCGTCTCGGGCGCACGGAGTGAGAGAGCATGAGCATTTTTGGAAGCATCATGGGTGCGATCTTCGGCCATGGCGCCCAGGCCAAGACGGCTGAGACCACAACGACGGCTACCCCCGGCGCGGCGCCGGCATCGACATCAACATCGCTAGCTCCCGCGTCGGCAGCGCCCGGCACGCCGGCGGCGCAAACCGTCGACGTCGCGGCCATCGTCGACAAGGCGGCGGCCGCCACCGGCGAGAAGCTGGACTGGCGCACCTCGATCGTCGACCTTATGAAGGCGCTCGGTCTCGACTCGAGCCTTGCGGCGCGCAAGGAGCTTGCGAAGGAGCTGCACTACAGCGGCGATACCAACAACACCGCCACCATGAATGTCTGGCTGCATCAGCAGGTGATGGCCAAGCTCGCCGCCAACGGCGGCAAGCTGCCGGCCGACATCAAGACCTGACGACCGGCCTCCCCTGAGCCGTGCAAGGCCTTCGCGTCCTGCACGCTCCGAAACGATGTGTATTGCGTGAGGAGCAGTTGCGATGAGCTCATCTCATCTTGCCATCCTGAACAGGCCGCGGACCGGCGTCGCCGCCGCGTCGATTGGCGCGGGACTTGCAACGGGACTTGGGTTCGCAGCATTGGCGCTCGGCATCACGATCGCCATCGCCCGCGCGGATAGTTCCGTCAACGCGCCACAGCCGGCAAGTGCGAATGTGCAGCGCGCTTCCCAGACCCTGCCGCCGGCACGGGTCATCCTGCCAGCACCGTGGGAGCAAGCCGCTCCCGCGCAGCCGGGCGCGGCGCCGGCGAAGCCGGCCGATCGCCGGTAATTTTCGTCACCTTTGTTTTCGACCGGCGATCCTGTCGCGAGGCCGTCCTACAATTTTTCGAACAGGAGATCACATGCTGAAGGAATTCAGGGAATTCGCCATGAAGGGCAACGTCGTTGATCTCGATCTCGCTGTCGGCGTGATCATCGGCGCGGCGTTCGGGGCGATCGTCTCGTCGATGGTGGCCGATATCATCATGCCGATCATCGGCGCGGTCAGCGGCGGGCTCGACTTCTCCAATTACTTCACCGCGCTGTCGAAGTCGGTGACGGCGACCAACCTTGCCGATGCCAAGAAGCAGGGCGCGGTGCTGGCCTGGGGCAACTTCCTGACCCTGACGCTCAACTTCCTGATCGTCGCCTTCGTGCTGTTCACCGTGGTGCGCCTCATGAACCAGCTCAAGCGCGAAGCCCCCGCGGCGCCGGCCGAGCCGCCGAAGCCGACCAAAGAACAGGAACTGCTCACCGAGATTCGGGACCTTCTGAAATCGCGTGCGTAGCGATCGCTACTGTATCGTGCGTACTGCCCAGCTCTGGAGCTTAGCCATGCCAGAACAGGTCAAGCTGCCCCGCAAACTGTCGCAAGAGCCCGGTGGTCCGTCCAGGCTACGGCCGAGCCACCGGCGGGTTATCGAGGAACTCGACCGTTGGGCCAACAGCCCTGGCCTGCAGCCGCCGAGTGGCACGGACAAGCAGAGCGACGACAAGCGCTAGCGCGCTCCAACTGGAAATCGATATGCGGCGATTGTTATTCGCGCCGCAGCGCCGTCGCGATCAGCGCGGTCGAGGGAATCGCGAAGCTGTCGCCGATGCGCCCGCGTGCGATCTCGCTCCGGAGAGCGCGCGCAACTGCCGCGCTCTGGTCCGCATCGAGCCCGCTCCAATGCGGCATGAACTCGAACAGTTTGTCGACGTCGCCGGGATTGGCGACGTTGAGCTTGAAGTCGTGGGTGATCTCGGTGACGTCAGGATCGGAGAAGCCGGCGGCGATCACCGCAGTGGCGAGGCGGCCGGGATCGGCGAGCTCGGCGAGGCCCGAGACGGGCATCGGCGTGACAGTGTCGGGGTAGAGCCGCCGGATGATCTGCGACAGCAAGAGATGCACGGCGGCGCCGTCGGCGCTTTTCCAGACCGCAATCGCCGCCGATCCGCCTGGTCGCGTCACCCGCGCCATCTCGCGCAGGCCGGCGCGCCAGTCCGGGAACAGCATCACGCCGAACACCGACACCGCCGCGTCAAAGGCGGCATCGGGCAGGTCGAGCGCCTGGCCATCCATCTGCCGCGCCTCGATGTTTGGCAGGCCATGCGCGCGCACCCGCGCCACCATGCCGGCGGAGAAGTCGATCGCGGTGACCGCAGCGCCGGTGCGGGCGGCGGCGAGCGCCGCGGCGCCGGTGCCGGTGGCGACGTCGAGCACTTTCGATGACGGGTCGATCGGGAGCATCGCGATCGCGGCGTCGGCGAACAGCGTCGTGAACGGCTGCGACTGCGCCTCATAGGCGGTGACCATTTTGTCCCAATGCGCGGGATCGTTGTACGGCAGCGGTTTCGCCTGCTCACTTGACAGCATGAATCTGGTCCTCGAGGCTTTGCTTGTGCTTGGCGAGCCGGCGCTTGAAATCCCTCGCGAGTGCTTCGAGCGTCACCGCGCCGAGCCGCTTCAGGAAGAGCGCTTCGACCTCGCGAAAGGTGTCGCCGAGCGCGTCGTTGACGGCCTGTTCGACCAGGCAGCCGGGGTTTTCCGAGCGGTGGCCCATCGCAACGATCGTCGGCGCGCCGACCGCGCGATAGATGTCCGCCAGCGTGATGTCGGCCGGATCGCGCGCCAGCGTCCAGCCGCCGCCATGGCCCTTCTCCGAGTGGACCAGGCCCTGCTCGCGCAGCCCGGCCATCACGCGGCGGACGACCACCGGGTTGGTGGCCATCGCCTGTGCAAGTTGCTCCGACGTGACCGGCTCGCCCGCTCCGATCATATGGAGCAGGCCGTGCAGGACGCTCGACAAACGGCTATCGCGGATCATGTAACTTCATATGTTACATGACGGGCCAGGCGTCAAGGGGGCGGGATGGCAGGCTGCGATCTGATATTCGCGTGCCGGATTTGGCGGTGCCGCGCGTTTAATCCCCACCGGGGTCTCGAAGGCGGGGGCGGTATCGTGGGCAAGGTGGCGATTGATCGGATGTTGCTGGATGCGGTGGCGCATTATGGTGCGGGCCGCGCGATGGAGGCCGGCACGCTGTGCGGCGACATCCTCAGCGCCGATCCCGACCACGTTCCGGCGCTGCATCTGTCCGCCGTCATTGCCTTCGTGACCGATCGCGCCGCCGAAGGCGCGGTGCTGCTGAGCCGGGTGTTCAGCCTCGATCCGCAGCATGGACCGGCGTTCGGCACGCTCGGCGACGCGCTCGCCGTGAAGGGCGAGCACGAAGGCGCGGTGGCGGCGTTCCAGCGCGGCGTGATGCTGCGGCCGAAGGATGCCGGCCTGCACATCAAGCTCGGCGTTGCGTTGTGCGATTTGTCGCGCTTCGATGAGGCCGAGGCGGCGTTTCGCCGCGCGATCGCGCTCGATGGCAGCCTGACGCGGGCGCGGTTCAACCTCGCCGTTGCCTTGGCCGGGCAGCAGCGGCCGGTCGAGGCCGAGCAGGCCTATCGCGAGGTGATCGCGCGCCATCCGGCCTACCGCGGCGTTTGGCTCAATCTCGGCAATGCGCTGGCCGATCAGAAGAAGCACGACGCCGCCGCCACCGCCTATCGCCGCGGGCTCGGCACCGATCCCGACAATCCCGGACTGCATTGCGGCCTTGGCGCGGCGCTCTACCGCCTCGGCCGGCTCAAGGACGCGATCCTGCACTACCGCCGTGCGACGGCGCTCGATCCCGGCAACCTCGCGCCGCAGCGCCTGCTTGCCATGGTGCTGCACGAACTCGGCGAGCGCGAGGAGGCGGTCCGTATCTACTGGCAGGTCTCGGCCCGTGATCCCTCCGATCACGTCATCCTCAACAATCTCGGCGCCTGCCTGTTCGAGCTTGGGCAAGTCGACGAGGCGATCGCCTGCGCCGAGCTCGCACTGGCGCTCAAGCCGGACTATGCCGCTGCGCACACCAATCTCGGGATCATCTTCGAGGCGCAGAATCTGGTCGAGGCCGCGGTCGCGGCGCATCGGCGCGCCATCGAGATCGACCCGCTGTATGCCAAGGGCCATGCCAATCTGGCGGTCGCGCTGCGCAATGCCGGCGAGATCGATGCCGCGCTGCTGGCTTCGCGCCGGGCCATCGCGCTCGACCCCGATCAGCCGCTGGCGCATTACAACCATGCGCATTTCCTGCTGATGAACGGCGAGTTCGAGGAGGGCTTTGAGGAGTATCAGTGGCGCCGCAAGACCAAGGTGCTCAGTGAAGGCGATCCGGTGTTCGACGAGCCGGAATGGCAGGGCGAGCCGCTGGCGGGACGCACGCTGCTGCTGTTCGCCGAATACGGGCTCGGCGATGCCATCAATTTCGTCCGCTATGTGCCGATGCTGGCGGGCAGCGGCGGCCGAATCCTGCTGCAGGTGCAGCCGGCGCTGGTCGCGCTGCTGCAGCCGATGCTGCCCGGCGTCGTGGTGTTTGCCCGCGGCGAGACGTTGCCGCCGTTCGACCTGCAATTGCCGCTGCTCAGCCTGCCGCGGATCTTCCGCACCACCGTCGAGACGATTCCCGCGGCGACGTCCTATCTGCAGGCGGACGCGGCCAAGCTCGCGCGCTGGCGCGAGGCGCTCAGCGGCGTGTCCGCGCTGAAGGTCGGCGTGGTCTGGGCCGGCAATCCCAGGCACAAGGGCGACCGTCAGCGCTCGCTGCCGGCAGACGCCGTGCTGCCGCGGCTGGTCACATCGGGCGTCCAGCTCTACAGCCTGCAGAAGGAGCCGCGGCCTGACGATGCTCCGGTGCTGCGGAATCTCGGTCCCGATATCGTCGACCTCGCGCCGACGCTCGGCGATTTCGCCGACACTGCGGCGGCGGTCTGCGCGCTCGATCTCGTCATTGCCGTCGACACCTCGGTGGCGCATCTCGCCGGCGCGCTTGGTCGCCCGGTCTGGATGCTGTGTCCCTATGCGCTCGACTGGCGCTGGCTGCGCGACCGCGCCGACACGCCATGGTATCCGACGATGCGACTGTTCCGCCAGGACAGACCGCAGGCGTGGGACCGCGTGCTGACGCGGATGTCGGACGAACTCGCGCGTGTCGCCGCCGGCGAGCGCGAGTTGCTGTTGCCGCCTCGTTTGGCGCGTTGACCGGCCGTCACCCCGCACTCATTCCCTGCGCGCCGCCGAGCAGCTTCACGTTGAGCCGGCCGCCGTCGAACAGCATCTCGTTCAGCGCGCCGTCGATGTCTTCAGCGGTGACATCCCGGCCTCCCCCACGCGCGATGCTGGCCTGGGCGATACGGCGCATCAGCTCCTTGATGAAGGCGGCGCTGACGCCGGCAGTGCGTTGCACCGCTGCCTCGATGACGGGCGGTTCGAGCGGCAGGCCCTTGCCATAGAGCCGGATCAGCTTGCCGCGGCCGGTCTCGTCGGGCACCGGCACCTCGATTGCCTGGTCGATGCGGCCGGGCCGGCCGGCGAGCGCGCCCTCCAGCTCTTCGGGGCGGTTGGTGGTCAGCACGAACAGGATGTCGCAATCCTCCTTCAGGCCGTCCATCTCGTTGAGTAGCTTATTCAGCAGGGATTCCTCGCACGGTCCGCCCATGTCCTCGCGGTCGCGCGCGATCAGGTCGACATCCTCGATCACGACCATGGTCGGCTGCAGCAGCCGCGCCAGACTCATATAGGCGCCGAGCAACCCGACCTGCTCGGCGGTGATGATCAGCGTGGTGTGGCCAGGCAGATTGGTGGCGAGATAGCGAATGGTGTGGGTCTTGCCGGTGCCGGGCGGGCCGTAGAGCAGGATGCCCTTGCGGGTCGACTGGCCGAGCTTGCGCAGCAGATCGCGGCTTTCGACGAAGTCGAGCACGTTGCGGTCGAGCAGCCGCAGCGTCCGTTCCGGCAGGATCACGTCGTCGCGCGCGACCGTCGGCAGACGATGCACGGTCACGCCGCGCGCGCGGCCGCGATAGTCGGCTGCATCTTCCAGCGACAGGATCTTGCCGCGATAGGATCGTGCCGCATGCACGGCCGCTTCCAGTTCGGCAAAGGTCCGCTGCACCAGAGTGTTACCGGCTGCGCCTGCGGGCACCGCGAGCTCGATCCGCAAGCTCGGTTCGCTCTGATAATCGCGATGGTAGCTGAGCAGCACCGCGTAGCGCAGCTCTCCGGTTCGGCACAGCCACAAGCCATTGGTGAGGCATTTGACCGGTTCGGATTCCCCCACGTCGACGTCGTGATACTGCGGCGGCGCGATCGCCGGCGCGTTGCGGCTGTTTTCCATCAGCGCGGCGAAAGCGAGCGTCTCGTAGCGGTGTTCCTCATGAAGGCCGAAGAAATGGATCGGCGCATCGAACAGCCTGTCGATCGCGATCTGAACATCGGCACGCATGTGACCGGGAAACTGCCGCGACCGGGTCAGGATCTGGTTGCGCGGCATTCCGGCAAAATGCCAATCGAGTGCGATAAAGGCATATCGGAACTCCTCGCCCGGCAGTTTTTCCGAACTGGCCCTGGCGGCGAGCAGACAGTTGCTGCAAAGGCAGACCGTCTTGCGGAAAAGAAAGACGTCCGTCACGGGTTCCAGTGAGCCGCAGAGGTTGCACGGCCGCGCCGCGTCGGCAGCCTCCGTCGTGATCGTTAACGGATGGCCATGGCTGCGGATCAGTTGCTGGGCGGACTCCAGCAGGGCCTGCGCCACTGGCGCTGGATAGGGACCGCATGCGATTCCGTTGTGGGCCTCGATCCGCGCGGTAGCGGCAACCGCCTCTTTCCGGGATTTGCCAAATACCGTGCGCAGCAGGTTGCGCATGAATTCTATCGGTGTCTCGCTGTCGTCGTGAATGAACAGCTTGATCGGGCCGTTTTCGGCAAAGACGTCGTGCATGATCACCTCGAAACGCAATCGGAAACGCAAAGAACATAACAAGAACATCATGGCGGTTGGTCGGCGTCAAGCGAAAGATTGTCCCACCTCATCCCTGACGTGTGGTGCGCCGTCGGCCGGCTCAGCTTCGGAACGCGCTGAATGTGTAAACGCCGCTCAACACTTGTGACGATTATGTTGCGGCAAATGCCAAGACATGGCCGCCACAGCGGCAAACTTCCGACACATCATCGGGGCGAAAAGGGGCGATCCGACATGGCGCGAGCGCGAGAGCTGATTCCTTGCAGGGATGAGCCGTCGCGCAATGATTTTTAATAAGAGGCCCTCGTGTCGCACATATTTCGTTTTGCGATCCTTCTCGTCCTCACCCTGTTCGTCTCACCCGCGCTTGCGCAGCCGGCCGCCAAGCCGGCGCCGCTGCAACCCAGTACCAGCGACACGCTGACGCCGGAACAGGCGAAGCGCGCGCTCGAGACGTTGCAAGACGACAAGAAGCGCGGCGAGATCATCAACACGCTGCGCGCCATCGCCAAGGCCTCGCCGCAGGCTGCTGCTCAGCCGGCGGTTGCGGAGCCGGCGCCCGAGCAGCATTCGCCGATCCCGCTCACGGCCGACAGTCTCGGCGCGCAGCTCCTGCTGATGGTGTCGGAACAGGTCGGCGAGATGTCGCACGAGGTCGCTGACGTCGCGCGCACGCTGACCCATTTCCCGGCGTTCTATTACTGGTTCGTGCGTACTGCCAACGATCCGGACGCCTATGGTCTCCTGATCGATATCGCCTGGAAGCTGGCGCTGGTGTTCGGCTGCGCGCTCGCTGCCGAATGGGTGGTGTTCCGCCTGATCAAGCGGCCGGTCGCGTTCCTCGAAGCGCGGCTGCCGCAGACCGCGCGCGTTCCCGTGCCGGTGCTGGCGAGCGCGGATCCGCCGTCGTCGGTTGCCGACGTCACTCCGACGCCGGAGTCGCATCGGCGCCGGCTCAGCCTGACGCGCGCCTGGCAGTCGCTGGTCCGGCTGCCCTTCGTGCTCGGCCGCCTGCTGCTCGAATTGCTGCCGGTGGTGGTGTTCGGCGGCATCGCCACCGCGCTGCTCGGCACCGAGATCGGCGACCAGTCGACCACGCGGCTGGTGATCCTCGCCGTCGTGAATGCCTATGTGTTCTCGCGCGTCTTGATCTGCGCGGTGCGCGCGCTGGCAGGGCCGTTCGGCCTGTTCCGCGTTCGTGCCGAGACTGCGGCCTATATCGAGATCTGGGCGCGGCGCATCGTGGCCGTCGGCGTCTCCGGCATCGCCTTTGCCAATGTCGCGCTGCTGCTCGGGCTGCATCGCGCCGGCTACGCCGCGCTGATCCGGCTCGTGATGCTGATCGTGCATCTCTTCGTCGTCGTCATCATCCTGCAGTGCCGCCGCCAGGTCGCCGAATTCATCCGCGCGCCGGCCGATCGCACCGGCCTTGCGGCGCGGACTCGCAACCGGCTCGCGGGGCTCTGGCATGTGCTGGCGATCGCGCTCGATCTCGCGCTGTGGGCGGTGT
Source organism: Bradyrhizobium sp. NAS96.2 (assembly GCF_001908235.1). GTDB lineage: Bacteria > Pseudomonadota > Alphaproteobacteria > Rhizobiales > Xanthobacteraceae > Bradyrhizobium. Next base: position 8,256 of record NZ_LGHK01000278.1, on the reverse strand, counting down.
GGGCGCTCAACATCCGCAACGGCTATTCGCTGCTGCTGCAATATTTCGTCGGCACCATCGCGGTGCTGCTGGTCACCCGCCTGGTCACCATGGTGGTGCTGAGCCTGATCGACCGCGGCTTCCGCATCAGCCCGGAGCTGATCCAGCGCTTCCCGGGGCTGGAGACGCGCGCCAACCGCTATCTGCCGCTGCTGCGCAAGGTGGTCACGACGGTGATCGCGCTGATCGGCTTCGTCGCGCTGCTCGAGGTCTGGGGTGTCGATGCCATCGTCTGGTTCTATGGCGGCCAGATCGGCTCGCGCCTGATCTCGGCGCTGGTGACGATCGGCATCGCCGCGCTCGCCGCGGCGGTGATCTGGGAGGTTGCCAATGCGCTGATGGACCGCCAGATCGACACGCTGTCGCGCGAGGGGCATTACGCCCGCGCCGCGCGCCTGCGCACCTTCCAGCCGATGCTGCGCACCGCGCTGTTCTGCATGATCGTCGCGGTGGTCGGGCTCACCGCGCTCAGCGAGATCGGCGTCAATGTCGCGCCGCTGCTCGCCGGCGCCGGCATCGTCGGCATCGCGATCGGCTTCGGTTCGCAGAAGCTGGTGCAGGACCTGATCACCGGGCTGTTCCTCCTGATCGAGAACACCGTGCAGGTCGGCGACACCGTCACCGTGTCGGGCCTCTCGGGCGTGGTCGAGAACGTCTCGATCCGCACCATGCGGCTGCGTGCCGGTGACGGCTCGGTGCACGTGGTGCCGTTCAGCGCGGTGACGACGATCACCAATTCCAGCCGCGGCGCCGGCAATGCCGCGGTCAGCGTCAACGTGTCCTACAAGGAGGACACCGACCGCGCCGGCGAGGTGCTGAAGGACATCGTCGCGCAGATGCGCCAGGAGACGGCGTATCGCGCATTCATCCGCGGCGACCTCGAATTGTGGGGCGTCGACAAGGTCGACGGCTCCGTGGTGACCATCGTCGGCCAGATCCGCTGCACCGATAGCGGCCGCTGGTCGGTGCAGCGCGAGTTCAACCGCCGCATGAAGCGCCGCTTCCAGGAAGAAGGCATCGAGATCGCCTCGACGGGCCAGACCATCCTGATGCAGCTCCCGCCGCCCTCCGAGCCTGATAGCAACAACGCGATGCCGCGCCGCGCGGCGGGTTAAACCGCGGACTTGCTTTCACCTCTCCCGCTTGCGGGGGAGGTCGGATCGCATCGCAGATGCGATCCGGGTGGGGGCTCTTTCCACGATGTGACCCGCTGAGATACCCCCACCCCAACCCTCCCCCGCAAGCGGGAGAGGGGGTGCAGTCTTTCTGCGGCGGCCGCTCCGACCGATCTCAATTCACCGCAACAGCCGGATGCGCGTCTCACGGTTGCGACACGTCTCGCGACGGTGAGACGGCGCGAGGCCCTGCAGAGCCCGCGGCCAAGCTCGCACGCCGCCGAAAACACCGCCTTTCGCTTCGCTCCCTGCGATTTCCACGCTGGCACAGCGCTTGCTGATTGTCGCGCAATGCGCGGCAAGACGCATTGCATGACTGAACCCAACGAAGGAAGGAAACGCATATGGAGCTTGGCTACTTCACCATGCCCTCGCACCCGCCGGAGTGCGGATTGAAGGAGGGCCACGACTGGGACCTGCAGACGCTGCGCTGGCTCGACGAGCTCGGCTATCAGGAAGCCTGGATCGGCGAGCATCACACCGCGCCCTGGGAGCCGCACCCGTCGCCGGATCTGTTGGTGGCGCAGGCGCTGCTGCAGACCAAGAACATCCGCATCGGGCCCGGCGGCTTCCTGCTGCCGTATCATCATCCCGCCGAGCTCGCGAACCGCGTCGCGATGCTCGACCACCTCTCCAACGGGCGGCTCAATTTCGGCGTTGCCGCCTCGGGCCTGCCGAGCGACTGGGCGATGTTCAATGTCGACGGCATGTCGGGCCAGAACCGCGACATGACCCGCGAGGCGCTCGAGATCATTCTGAAGATGTGGTCCGAGCCCGGACCGTGGACGCACAAGGGCAAGTATTGGACGGTGAGCAAGCCGGACACGATGTTCGACTTCCTCAAGCCTCACATCAAGCCGCTGCAGGGTCCGCACCCGCCGATCGGCGTCGCCGGCCTGTCGAAGAACTCGGACACCTTGAAGCTCGCCGGCGAGCGCGGCTTCATCCCGATGAGCCTCAACCTCAACCCGGCCTATGTCGGCAGCCATTGGGATTCGGTGGAAGCGGGCGCGGCCAAGACCGGCCGCAAGCCGAGCCGCAAGGATTGGCGGCTGGTGCGCGAGGTGTTCGTGGCGGATACCGATGAGGAGGCGTGGAAGCTCTCGACCGGCGACATGATGGGCCGGATGATGGGCGAGTACTTCCTGCCGCTGCTCGGCCATTTCGGCTTCAAGGATTACCTGAAACACGCGCCCGACGTGCCCGACAGCGATGTCACCGTCGAATATTGCGCGCGCCGGAATTGGATCGTCGGCTCGCCAGCGACGGTCACCGAGAAGATCGAGCAGATCTACCGGGAGGTCGGCGGCTTCGGCGTGCTCTGTGTGTTCGGCTTCGACTACAAGCACAAGCCGGAGGCCTGGCGGCACTCGCTGGACCTGCTCAAGAACGAGGTGATGCCGCGGCTCAAGCATCTCGGCGCCGAGTTCGAGAAGGCTGCATGACAGCTGCGCGGGGTGCGGGGCTTGCCTCGCACCCCCCGTCGCATATCTTAAATGGAGTGCTTCTATGAGGTTTTGCGGCATGACGGTCGACGCACAGAGTTTCAAGCAGGCGATGCGCCATTGCGCGGGCGCGGTGGCGCTGGTGACGGTCGGCCGCGAGCCGGGGCAGCGCACCGGCCTGACGGTGACCTCGGCCTGCTCGCTATCGGATAATCCGCCATCGGTGCTGGTCTGCGTTAACCGTAATGCCAGCGCGCATCAGCGCATCCTTGAGGAGCGCCATTTCGTCATCAACTTCCTGAACGAGGACCACGCGCTGCTGGCGCTGACCTTCTCCGGCCAGAAGGGCGTCAACGGCGACGACCGTTTTGCGTTCGGCCGCTGGACCACCGGCGCGACCGGCGCCCCGGTGCTGGAGGATGCTGTCGCGGCATTCGACTGCGTCCTGGCGCAGGAGCTCGAGACCAAGACCCATTCGATCTTCATCGGCGAGGTCCAGCATGTCCGCGCCGCGACCACGGTCGATCCGCTGATCTATCTGCGCAGCGGCTTCCAGAGCGTGCGCAACATCCATGATCCGATCACGCTCGGCGATGTCGATGCGCGCCGCGTCAGCTGGAACGAGTTTTCCTGAAACGCACGGTGCGCCGACATCAGCAGGGCGGATGCCCCAGGCGCCCGATCCTGCCTCGATCCGCTTGGGCGCTGTCGGAAGCATCGCCGTTGGAGACGCAATGCTGATCACGCTGGCGCTGCGCTTCGTCACATCGCCAGATTTTAGAGAGGGCAAGGGCTTCCGCCGGCCAACAGGCTTGGTCCGCCTCACGCCGCTCTTCATGGGATGAGCCAGGCTGGCAGCGGGCCGCCATTGGCGGCTGCGGGCGCTACGCGGCTATGCGCCGGGCGTTTTCACGACCAGCTTGATGTTCAGGAGGTTAACCCCCTTGAACGGGTTCGGCGCGCTTTCGATCGTTCCCGTGCCCGTGGCGTTCGCATAGGCGCCCGTGCCCGAAAGGATCGTGTATTCGCCACTTGATTTTCCGTCCTTGACCGCGCCGGTGTAACGCGCCGTGATCGAGCCCTCCTCGAACGTGGAGGTGCTGTATCCGTAATAGGGGCCAGAGCCCTTCAGCATGTCTCCGGAATGGACGAACTCTTTCACTCCGATGCGGCCATCATTGAAGACGGCGACACCAAAGAACTTGCCGGAAACGACCGTCTGCCCCTCGACGTTTGCTGCCTCGATGACCTTGACGTCGATCGGCTTGGTGACGAGCTTGAACTCGAGCACCTTCTCACCGGCTACGGCGGTTGACGCCGCAACGACGATTGCCACGCTGGAAACGAAAAAGGTGATGAAATTCCGCATCGACTCCTCCTGCGTTTGCTGAAATCAAATCAAGGAGTGCACAGCGGGCTGTACGTCATGCTCAGCATTTGCGTTGCAGCACGAAAGAAAGCCCACGGTGATATCCCGGCAGCGGCTGAAGCTTTCGATACCCCAGCACGCTGGCTGGTACGCACGCATTAGTCTACGCGATGGAACAATGGTTCAGCAGGGGTAGCTCGCCAGCGGCCCGTGCCCATCCGATGAGAGGTTCCGCGACGTCAGACGGCCCGTAGCATGCTATAGAGTGGTCAGGCGCGGTGGAGCGATCGAGGGGGTAGCGCGAACTCACCAATCCTTCTCCCCGCTGCCGTTGTCGGCCCGCTCTGTAATCGTCGAAGCTTCTGCAGATCGACGTACCCATGACGATTACCGCCGGCAAATCCGGCAAGCGTGTCTTAAGAAACCTCGTCACGACAAGGAGGATCAACCATGAGGATCGTTGTGATCGGCGGCACCGGACTGATCGGCTCCAGGACGACGGCCATCCTGCGGCAGCGCGGCCATGACGTCGTCGCCGCCTCACCCAAGAGCGGCGTCAACACCCTCACCGGAGAGGGATTGGAGCAGGCCTTGGCCGGCGCGGCTGTCGTGATCGACCTCGCCAATTCGCCGTCGTTCGAGGACAAGGCGGTGATGGAGTTCTTCGAGACCTCCGGCCGCAACCTGCTGGCGGCGGAGAAGCCAGCCGGCGTCAAGCACCATGTCGCGCTCTCGATCGTCGGTACCGACCGCACGCCCGAGAATGGCTACTTCCGCGCCAAGGTTGCCCAGGAGAAACTGATCGAGGCGGCCGGCATTCCCTACACCATCATCCGCGCGACGCAGTTCATGGAATTCGTCGGGGCGATCGCCGATGCCGGTGCGGTTGGCAACACGATCAGGCTCTCGCCGGGCCTGTTCCAGCCGATCGCGGCGGAGGATGTGTCCGCGCTTGTTGCCGATGTGGCGCTCGAGCCGCCGCGCAACGGCATCGTCGAGATCGCAGGACCGGACCGTGCCCCGTTCGACGAAATCGTGGCCCGCTACCTGAAGGCAAAAGGCGACCGGCGCGAGGTGGTGCGCGACCCTGACGCGCTCTACTGGGGCGGCCGGGTCGAGGAGCATTCGCTGGTGCCGCTGGGCGAGGCGCGCATCGGCCGCATCGACCTCAACGAATGGCTGCGCCGCTCGCGGCCGGCAGCCTGATGGCATTAGTTATTTGAGCCACACCAAGAGCGGGACGGGCGCGCGGCCTTCGCAGGACAGCGTGCCCTCGTAATTGTGCGTCTTGCGGGCGCTGTAGGTGCAGGGCGCGCCGTCCAGCACCAGTTCCGCCGTGACCCGTGAATCCGCACCCGTGATTTGCAGCTTGATCTCGCCGGCGCGTTCCTCCGGTCCATCCTGCGTGCAGATTCCGACATGCTTCATCTTCAACGGTCCGGAGAATTGCCCGGGCGTGCCCGGCGCGCTTTCGGTGAGATGTCCGGTCAGCTCCCATTCGCCGAGCACGCCGGCCTGGCCGAGGATCTCCATCGCGCCGGCCGGCGGCACGTAGCAAAGCCATAGCGCGACGGCGCCGAGCGAGGCCGCCGCACCGTTGCGCCATGGTGTCGGTCGCATCACAGCTTGCTTCCGGTTGTCTGTCGCAATTCGATCAGCTCTGGCCGCGACAAATCTGCATCCGCGGTGAGCCGGGCGATCTGGGTCGCACATTCCTGGGTTTTCGCCTGGTCGCCGGTCGCCCTGGCGCTCTTGATCATCCCGACATAGGCGGCCAGCCGGTTCGGCTCCTTCTTGAGCACGGCCTCATAGGCGGCGAGCGCCTCCTTGGCCATGCCGCGATCGAGCAGCATCGCCGCGTAGAGCTCGCGCGCCGGCGCGAGCGGTCCCGGGGTAACGGGATGCTTCTCGGTCTTGTCTTCTGCTTCCGCGGCGGCGTTCATCGCGCCGAGCGCCTCGTCGTATTTGGTTTCGGCGTACAGCACCCAGGCGCTCGCGATCTGCTGCTGGATGTCGACGATGTTGGACCAATAAGCGTCCTTGACGTCCTTGAGCTTGTCGCGCAGCTCGACGAGCTTGGCGATATCCGGCTTGGCGGCCGCCGGATCGCCGGAGCGGGCAGCGCCGACCGCGCGGGCGAAATAGGTGATGGCGTCCGCATAGGCATATTTGGTCGGATGCACTTCAAGCGCTGCGGCTCCCTTCCAGTCGCCGCGTTCGAAGACATAGCGAGCCTGGCTCGCCGCCACCGCAAAAGGCCCGGTGGAGCGGTCGATCTTGAATTGGAGCTTGCCGAGCTCGTCAACCACCGCCCGCGCTTCCCTGTCCTGGCCGAGCTGGAGATAGGCATAGACCAGATAGTCCATGGCGTGCGCCTGGTCCTGCTGCTCGCCATCTTCCTTGGCGATGCGCGCGGATTCCTTGTTCGAGGCGATCGACTCCTTCCAGTAGCCGACGCGCGTGAAGATGTGCGACGGCATGTGCTGGGCATGTGGCGCCTGCTCGGCGATCTTGGCATAGCGCATTGCCGCGGGGAGGCCCTTCTCCGCGAGCGCCGGGTAGTCGTAGAGATGGATCAGGTAGTGCGCGATGCCCGGGTGCTCGGGCTGGCGCTTGAAGATCGGCTCGAGCAGCGCCGCGCCCTTAAGCTGGTTGGCATAGGTCTTGTCGCTCGGGGACGCCGCGACGTTCAGCGTGATCGCATAGGCGATCTGCGCCTCGTCATCGTCGGCATAATGCGCCGCGACCTGCTCCTCGGCCGCGAGGAAACGCTGCACGCGGGTGCGGTGGTCGACCTTGTCATAGTCGACATACATCGCGGCGATCGCATCGATGTAGTCGCGCTCGCGCGGCGTCTGCGCACCCAGCGCCTGGCCCTTCTTCACGGCGGCTAGGCCGAGCGGAAGGTTCTCCGGCGGTGGCGGCCCGTGCGGATTGTAGAGATAGCTGAGCGCGATCCCCCAATAGGCGATAGCGCATTGCGGGTCGGCCTCGAGCACCTCCTCGAAGGTGCGGCGCGATGCGCTGTACCAGAACGAATGCTGATACAGCATGGCGCGATCGAACAGCTCCTGCGCCTCAGGTTTGCAGGACGTTGCGAAATGAACTTTGCCCAATCGTTGCTCAGCAGAATCCGAGGCAGCAGGTTGAGAAATGGTCGCGGCAATGAGGCCAACGACCACAGCGAGGGGAAGCCGTATCATGGACCCGCTCCGTGGCGTTGAATGAAAGCCCTATGATATCACCTTTACCACACGGCCGGAACAGGAGGTGCTGTTCCGGTCTAGCTGTCCAGATCGATCCCTAACGCCTTGATCTTCCGGTACAACGTCGCGCGGCTGAGCCCGAGCGCCTTGGCAGCGTCCGTCACTCTTCCGCCATTGGCGCGCAGCGCGTCGGCGATCGCGGCGCGCTCGTTCGCCGCATGATCGGCCTCTGCGCTGCGCGTGACGAACGGCGGCAGATCGAGGTCGGCCTCGGTGATGACGCCGTTCTCGGCGGTGGCACCGGCAAGCCGCAGCACGTGGCGCAGCTGGCGCATGTTGCCGGGGAAGGGATAGGCCATCAGCTGCGCCCAGGCATCCGGTGCGATGCGGCAGTGCGGCGCTTCCTCGTCGGCGATCTGCGCGATGACGTCTCGGCGGTCGGCGCGTTCACGCAGCGCCGGCAGTCGGATCTCCATGCCGCGCAGCCGGTAATACAGATCCGAGCGGAAGCTGCCGTCCTCGGCCATCCGCGCCAGATCGCGGTGCGTGGCGCTGATCAGGCGGATGTCGACGGCGACAGGCTTCAGCGCGCCGAGCGGCCAGACCTCGCGGTTCTCCAGCACGCGCAGCAGCCGCGTCTGCAGCGCCAGCGGCATATCGCCGATCTCGTCGAGGAACAGCGTGCCGCCGCTCGCTTGCACGATCAGCCCCTTCGATCCCTCGCGCCGCGCGCCGGTGAAGGCGCCGGCCTCGTAGCCGAACAACTCGGCGTCGATCAGGCTCTCCGGCATCGCCGCGCAGTTCAGCGCGACATAGTTGCGGCCGGCGCGATTGCTCGCGGCGTGGATGGCGCGCGCGAACACGTCCTTGCCGGCGCCGGTCTCGCCATGCAGCAGGATCGGCAGATCGAGATTGCCGACCGTCATCAGCCGCTTCACGCCCTTGAGCAGCACGGGATCGCGGCCGGCCAGCCGGTGCAGGCCGCTGAACTGTCCGGCCGGTTGTTCACGCGGCGGCGCCGG
>NZ_LGHK01000277.1 GCF_001908235.1 Bradyrhizobium sp. NAS96.2 | reverse complement strand
ACCGAAGCTGCCTGGCTGCTGATTGCACACATCAGACTCCTGACCCGCAGACTTGCCGCTGCAGATAGGGGGCGATGATTTATGAGTCAGACTCTCAGGATGACGGAGGATAAAGCTGTGCGAAGTGCCATCCGCGTCATTGCGAGCGAAGCAAGCCATCGCTCCGCGTACGTGGACCGATGGATTGCTTCGTCGCTTCGCTCCTCGCAATGACGGCGGAAGCTAGAGCACCACCTCCCGCAACACGCGCCGGCAATCCATCTCGTATTCGAGATCGACCACCGGCGGGCGGCAGAAGTGCCAGGTCAGGCCGGAGCGCGTGGCGCCGCGGCGGACCAGCTCGTCGACGACCACGGGATGGATGTCGTGCACGGTGTAGGCCTGCACCGCTGTCGTCTCCTGCCAGCCGAAGCTGAACTCCGCCAGACGGCGCTCCATCTCGCCGGCGGTGAAGCGGACCTTCTCGCGCCACGCGCCGGGGCTGAGATCGCGATAGCAGACGATGCGGTCGGGATAGCTGGCAGTGCCGCCGCGGGCCTCGGCGCCGCCCGCGATCACGAAGGACGGCGACGTGGTCGTGCTCGGCCGCGTGAACGAGAACGCATAGAACGACGGCTCGGCCGGCGGATCGATCTCGGGACAGACATTGCTGCGCGCGACCGGATTGATGGTGCCGTCGAACAGCCCCCATTCGGCAAGCGTCTTGACATAGTGCTGGTTGAAGGCGCGGAAACCGTCCTCGGTGAAGGCGGCCGGCGAGCGCAATTCGCAGGCGCAGAACGCGGTCAGCGGCCGGCCGGCGTCCTTGATGTAGGCTGCAATCCGCGCAAAGCCGTCCGCAAGCGGCAGAAGGCGATCGAAGCGCACCCGCTCGATCTCATAGCCGGCGTTCGCCTGCGCGCCGCTGGAATATTGGAACACGGCCGGAATGAACCGGTAATTGCCCGCCGCAAACTCGCTCGCCATGCCTGGTGCCTCCCAATCTTTCCCGCCAGCCTGCGGCAAGGCTATCACGGGACAAAGAAAAGGCGGCAGTGGCTTTCGCCAGTGCCGCCTTTTCCTGCGAGCATGAGCTTGGAGGGCTCAGGTCGGTTTCAGTGCACCGCCGTGCTTGTCGAGTTCATAGTCGGCGATCTGCTTGGCGCGGTCGGAACGGGCCGCGGCCTGGTGGTCGGTCGCAATCGTCATGTACACGGCCGGCAGCACGAACAGCGTGAACAGCGTGCCGATCGTCATGCCGGCCACGACCACGAGCCCGATCGAGAAGCGGCTGGCGGCGCCGGCGCCCGAGGCGGTGAGCAGCGGCAGCAGGCCGGTGACCATGGCCGCCGTCGTCATCAGGATCGGACGCAGACGAATCCGGGCCGACATCTCGATCGCCGAGCGGCGGTCCAGTCCCTCGTTGAGCTGCAGCTCGTTGGCGAACTCCACCATCAGGATGCCGTGCTTGGTGATCAGTCCGACCAGCGTCAGCAAGCCCACCTGGGTGTAGATGTTCATGGTGGCGACGCCGAAGAACAGCGGGATCAGTGCGCCGACGATCGCCATCGGCACCGAGATCATGATCACGAACGGATCGCGCAGGCTCTCGAACTGCGCCGCCAGCACCAGGAAGATGATGATGATGGCGAACGCGAAGGTCACCAGGAGCTGGTTGCCCTCGTGGACGTATTGCCGGGAGTCGGCCAGGAAGTCGTAGCTGAAGCCGGACGGCAGCTTCTTGGCTTCACCCTGCAGGAACTCCACCGCCTGGCCCATCGAAACGCCGGGCATCGGCACGGCCTGGAAGGTCGACGAGTTGAGCTGGTTGTAGTGGGTCAGCGCGTTCGGATCGACGCCGGTCTCGACCGACACCACGGTTGACAGCCGCACCAGCTGCCCGGTCGCGGTCGGGACGTAGTAGTTGTCGAACGACTCAGGCGCAAGCCGGCTGGCGCGCGGCACCTGCGGGATCACCTGATAGGAGCGCCCTTCGAGGTTGAAGCGGTTGACGTAATTGCCGCCGAGCAGCGTCGCCAGCGCGCCACCGATCTGCTGCATGGTGATGCCGAGGTCGCTCGCCTTGGAGCGATCGACCTTCACCCGGACCACCGGCTGGTTGAAATCGAGGTCGCTGTCGGTGACGATGAACAGGCCGCTCTTGCGCGCGGCATCCTTCAGCTTGCTCATCTGGTCGAACACCTGCTGGAAGCCGGCGGTCGAAGAGATCACCATCTGCACCGGCAGACCGCCGGGGCCGCCTGGCAGCGGCGGCAGGCTGAACGCGAACGCGCTGACGCCTTCGATTTTCGACAGCTCGGCCTGCACCAGCGGCTGCAGCGTCTGGGCCGAGCGCTTGCGCTCATCCCACGGCTTGAGCAGCATGCCCGCGAAGCCGCCCTGCGGACCGGTGATGCCGTTCAGGATGAACCGCAGGTCGGTCTCGGGAAACTTCTGGAACTCCTTGTCCATCTTGTCGCCGTAGAAATCGATGTAGTCGATGTTGGCGTATTTCGGCGCCTTGGTCACCGCGAACACGATGCCCTGGTCCTCCTGCGGCGCCAGCTCCTTCTGGATGTGCATATAGAGGAAGCCGACCAGGCCGAGGATGGTCACGGCGAACAGCGCCGTGATCGGACGGTAGTCGAGCGAGCGGTCGAGCTGGCGGCCATAGGCGCGCGTCAGCGCGCCGAACACGCGATTGACCAGCCTGGAGAAACGCCCCTCTTCCGCGCTCTTGAGGAACACCGAGCACATCATCGGCGACAGCGTCAGCGCGATCACGCCCGACACGATCACCGACCCGGCCAGCGTGAAGGCGAATTCGCGGAACAGCGTACCGGTCACGCCGCCGAGGAAGCCGATCGGCGCGTACACCGCAGCCAGCGTGATCGTCATGGAGACGACGGGGCCGACGATCTCGCGCGCGCCTTTCAGTGATGCCTGCACAGGTGGCAGGCCCTCCTCGAGATGTCGATGGATGTTCTCCACCACCACGATGGCGTCGTCGACCACGAGACCGATCGCGAGCACCATCGCCAGCAGCGTCAGCAGGTTGAAGCTGAAGCCGGCGGCCAGCATCAGGATGCAGACGCCGATCAGCGACAACGGAATGGTGACGACGGGAATGATCACCGACCGCAGCGAGGCCAGGAACAGGAAGATGACGACGACGACGATCAGCACCGCTTCGGTTAGCGTCTTCTCGACCTCGTCGATCGACGATTGAATGAACTTGGTGGAGTCGTAGGCCACCTTCATCTTCATCGACGGCGGCAGGTTGCGCTCGAGGTCGGGGAACAGCGCGCGCACACCCTTCACCAGGGTCAGCGGGTTGCCTTGCGGCGTCGCCTTGATGCCGATGAAGATCGCATGTTCACCATTGAAGGCGACGCTGGCGTCGGTCGACTGCGCCGCGAGTTCCACCGTCGCGATGTCCTCGATGCGCACGAAGCCGCCGTCCTTCGCCTTCACGATCATGCGCTTGAACTGATCGATGTTCTGAAGGTCGGTATTGGCCGAGACGTTGGAGACGATGAAGAAGCCCTTGGTCTGGCCGGCGGCCGCCTGGAAGTTGTTGGCTGCGATCGCAGCCGCAACGTCGTTGGGCGACACGCCGCGTCCGGCCATCCGGGTCGGATCGAGCCAGACGCGCATCGCAAAGGTCTGGCCGCCGAGGATGTCGGCCGATGCGACGCCGTCGACCGTCGAGAGCACCGGCTGCACGACGCGGGTCAGATAGTCGGAGATCGCCGATCCGGTCAGCTCTTCGCTGGAGAAGCCGAGATACATCACGGCGATGGTGTCACCGGTCGCCTTGGTCACGACCGGATCGAAGGCTTCCTTCGGGATCAGGTACTTGACCGAGTTGACCTTGGCGAGCACCTCGGTCAGCGCCTGGTTCGGATCGTGATTGAGCTTGACGTAGACCTGGATCGTCGAGGTGCCGAGCACCGAGTTCGACGTCATGTAGTCGACGCCTTCAGCCGACGCGACGGCCTGCTCGATCGGCGTGGTGATGAAGCCGTTGATCAGCTCCGGCGACGCGCCAGGATAGGATGTCGTGATGGTCACGACGGTATTCGAGAGATTCGGATATTGCCGGATCGGCAGCACCATCGCAGCGCGCAAGCCGATCAGCAGGATCAGCAGGCTGACGACGACCGACAGCACCGGGCGCTTGATGAAAATATCAGTGAAGGCCATCGCCAACTCGATTCGTGTTGTCTGCCGGTAGCGGCAACATGTGGCGGAGGGCCATCAGGCCCTCCGGGTTTAGATAAATGGAGATCAGTAGCGCGGCGGCTCGGCCGGAATCGGCGGCGCCGGGTCGGTCGAGATCGCAACCGCCATGCCCGACTGCAGCTTGATCTGGCCGACAGCCACGACCTTGTCCCCGGCCTTCAGGCCCTTGAGGATCTCGACGCGGCCTTCGAGGCGGTTGCCGGTCTTCACGAAGGTGCGCTCGGCGGTCAGGGTGGTCTTGCCGTCCTCGCCCTTCTTCTCGGTGATCAGGAACACGGAGTCGCCGTACAGCGTGTAGTCGACCGCGGTTTCCGGAACCGTGACGACCGGCGGCTTGTCCGGCAGCACGATCGTGGTGGTCGCGAACATGCCGGGCTTGAGGATGCTGTCCGGATTCTGGATCGTGGCCTGGACCTTGATGTTGCGGGTGTCCGTCGCGATCTGCGGCTCGATGGTCGTGATCTTGCCCTCAAAGGTACGGCCCGGATAGGCGTCGACCTTGATCCGAACGGTCTGGCCGACCTTGATCTGCGAGCTCTGCTTCTCGGTCACGGTCATGTTGGCATACAGCACCGACAGATCGGTCAGCGACACGATCTGCGTGCCGGCCGTCAGATACTGGCCGACTTCGACCTGGCGAACGCCGAGATCGCCATCGAACGGCGCACGCACCAGCTTCTGCGAGATCAGCGCCTCGGTCTTGGCGATGCCCGCCTTGGCCTGGTCGTAGGTCGCCTGCGCCGTATCGACGGTCGACTGCGGCCCGAACTGGCGCGACGCGAGCTGCTTGGCGCGGTCGAGCTGCTGCTCGCCCACGGTCGCCTGCGCCTTGAAGCTGGCGAGGTCGCCCTGCTCCGGTGCGTCGAACAGCTGCACCAGCGGCGTGCCCGCCTTCACGTGGCTGCCGGCGGTGAACAGGATCTCGGTGATGCGGCCCGGCACGTCGGTCGTGACGTTGACCTGGTGCACGGCGACGAGATCGCCGACGGCGGTCAAGAGGTTCGGAATCACTTCCGTCTTCGCCTCGGCGGCCGTGACGTTGGACGGCGGCGGCTTATTATTGGCGAAGAACTGCGCGATCATGTGGCTGCGGAAGGCGTTGAAGCCGACCAGCGCGCCGACCAGCAGGGCCAGCAACAGGCCTACGATGATGAACCAGCGCACCAGGCGGACGGGACGCTTGGCTTGTTTCTCCTTGATCGGTTGCCCCGAGATGTGGCTTTCGGTCTGAATATTCATGTCATGCACTTTCTGCAGTTACCGACGGTCCTGCGCTCGGCGACGGCTGGCGGCCCAAATGAGTTGAAATTGCGGCTTCGGTAAGTCCGATGCCGCGAAGAATGAACTGGCAAAGCTGCTGCTCGGCCGCGGCGGCATCGCCATAGGGGAGACATGGTGTCGCAGGCAGTTGCGTCAGCGCGCCCATAAGCACGGTATGATGCGCAAACCAGAACAGGTTGAGTGGCTCGTCGCCGATCTGCGTCGCTTCGCCGGCGGCGATCGCCCGCTCGAGCGAAGCGGCGAAGGTCGGACCGATCAGCTTGCCGACCTTGTCGTAGAGCAGGCGCGCAAACTCGCCGTCGTCGAGATGGCTCGTCACCATCAGCCGCATCCGCTGCGCCTCTTCCTGGTCCGGCGCATCGCGCAGCTGCATGAAATGGCCGACCATGCCCTGCACCAGTTCGACCAGCGTCGCGGTCGACGGCTCCTGGCCGAGCAGATGGGCGAGATCGGGATCCGCCTCGCACTCTTCAGCAAGGATCTCGGCATAAAGCGCGGCCTTCGACGGGAAGTGCTTGAACAAAAGCCCTTCCGAAATGGCAGCCGCGGCCGCCACGCTCTTTGTCGTGGTGCCGGCAAAGCCGTTGCGGGCGAAACACCGCTTTGCGGCGCTCAGGATCAACTGACGCCGCAAGTCACTCGTCATGCGTAAGGTAGACATTTGGGTCGTGAGTAATCACTCACTTTACCAAAAGTCAAGGTTCTATTGCACCGCGAAAGCCACTTTATATCGGAGTGTGTCCGATCGACCCGCGGATGCGGTTGACGATGTAGGTGCCGTCGCGGCTGGACAGCACGCGTTCCAGATTGGCCCCGTCGATCTTCGCGCTGGCGAACCGCGGCCCTGCCGTAACGTCTTGCAAAGACGAGGCAAAAGCCTCGACCTCGGCCATCGTGCTGATCGAGCGGCTATCGGCGATTCCACAGGCCTTGGCAACACCCACGAGGTCGGCGGTTCCACCGGTATGGCTGGCCTGGCCGCCGGTCTCGCCATAGGCCTCGTTGTCTAGCACGATGATCGAGAGGTTTTTCGGCTGCTGCAGCGCGACGGTCGCGAGGCTTCCCATTCCCATCAGCATCTCGCCATCGCCGGTAATTACGACGACCGGCAGCGCCGGCTGGGCCAGCGACAGGCCGAGCCCGATCATCACGGCGCCGCCCATGCCGCCCCAGAGATAGAAGTTACGGTCGTGGTCGCCGGCCGCGGCGATGTCATAGGTCGAGGCACCGAGGCCGCCGACGGCGAAGGCGCCCCTGCGGTCCCGCAGCAGCTCGGAAACCACGGCGCGGCGGTCGAGGAGATTGGCTTTGCTCATTTGGTGAAGACCTTTGCCCCGATCAGGCGCTGCGACAGCAGCACGGCGGTTGGCGTGCAGGCGTTGTAGGCTTGCGCCGCGCCGGCTTCGACGACTTCCCGCACCTCGTCCGGACGCGTAGCGCGCAACACCTTGATCCCCGACAATTCGAGAATGCCTTGCGTGTTCGAGCCCATCGGCACCTGCCAGGGATTGAACTCGCCCCATTCGCCGCGCATCGTCACCAGCGTCAGGAACGGCAAGCGGAAGATCTGCACCAGCGACAGCATGTTGATGCAATTGCCGACGCCGCTCGACTGCATCAGCAGCGCGCCGCGCTGGCCGCCGGCCCAGGCGCCCGCGAGCAGCGCCACGCCCTCCTCCTCGGTCGTCAGCGCAATACCGCGCATCGAGGACGAACCCAGCACGCGCTCGATCAGCTCGGAATGCCCGGCGTCCGGCACGTAGGGCACCTGGCGCACCTCGAAGCGCTGCAATATCGAGAAGATCTCCTCGGGCCAGGAGGCCGCGGTGTCGGCACGGGCATGCATTGGCGTTTCCGGCTCTCTATTGTTTGGCCGCGACTGTAGAGGGGCGCGTGCGCTTCATCAAAGCGCAATACCGCATATGGCTCTGCGATTTACTCGCACCGCGCGGCGCGCCCGCGCCGGTCCCAACTCCCCGCAAATTGTGTTGCGCGGCCGCCGCCCGCGGCCTACGATAGTTGCAAATGAAACTAATTGGGTTGGAATCGCCATGAACGGGCACGCGCGAGAGCTGGCTGACGGCTTCGACCTGGAGAAGCTGACGGCGGACTTCTACGCCAACCCCTACCCGACTTATCGCGCGCTGCGCGAGCACGCCCCGGTCAAGCGGCTGCCGAACGGCTGCTATTTTCTCACCCGCTACGACGACCTGATCGCCGCCTACAAGAACACCAAGGCGTTCTCCTCCGACAAGAAGAAGGAGTTCCTGCCGAAATACGGCCACTCACTGCTCTACGAGCACCACACCACCAGCCTCGTCTTCAACGATCCGCCGGCGCACACCCGCGTGCGGCGATTGATCATGGGCGCCCTGTCGCCGCGCGCGATCGCCGGCATGGAGCCGGACCTGATCGCGCTGGTCGACAGCCTGCTCGACCGCATCGCGACCAAGGATCGCTTCGAGCTGATCGGCGACTTCGCTTCCGCGATCCCGGTCGAGGTGATCGGCAATCTGCTCGACGTGCCGCACGACGAACGCGAGCCGCTGCGCGACTGGTCGCTGGCGATCCTCGGCGCGCTGGAGCCCGTGATCGGCAAGGACGCGTTCGACCGCGGCAACAACGCGGTGAAGGATTTCCTCGCCTATCTCGAAACCCTCGTCGAACGCCGCCGCGCCAAGCCCGGCAATCCCGAACGCGACGTGCTGACGCGATTGATCCGAGGAGAAGGTAGTGGTGAGGACGATGGCGAGCGGCTGACCGCGAAGGAATTGTTGCACAACTGCATCTTCCTGCTCAACGCCGGCCACGAGACCACGACCAACCTGATCGGCAACGGGCTGGTGGCGCTCAGCCAATATCCCGATCAGAAGCAGCGGCTGCTCGCGCAGCCCGATCTGATCAAGACCGCGGTCGAGGAGATGCTGCGCTACGAGAGCTCGAACCAGCTCGGCAACCGCATGATCGTGGAAGAGACCGAGCTCGGCGGCATCAAGCTGCCGGCCGGCACGCTGGTCACGCTGTGCATCGGCGCCGCCAACCGCGACGGCGCGCAATTCCCCAACCCGGAAAGCTTCGACGTCGCGCGCACGCCGAACCGCCACCTCGCCTTCGGGACCGGCGCACATCAATGCGCAGGGATGGCGCTGGCGCGCCTCGAAGGCGCAATCGCGATCTCGCGCTTCCTGGCCCGCTTCCCGAATTATGTGCTCGACGGCGAGCCGGTGCGCGGCGGCCGGGTGCGCTTCCGCGGCTTCCTCAGCGTGCCCTGCAGCATCAACGCATAGAGAGCATTGTCCCCCCGCGAATTTGGCCGGTGACCCCACTTCCCTGTGGAGGAACTGATGCCCAAATCAGTTGCAGGCGCGCATTGGTGTAATCTGGTGCGCGACAGCGGGAGTGACACAGGATGAGTCCATCGGTCACTGATCTCCTCGCAACCGAAGCGCAGTTCGGCACCTACAATTACGAGCCGATCGGGGTCGTGCTGTCCCGCGGCGAAGGCGTCTGGGTCTGGGACACCGATGGCAACCGGTATCTCGACTGTCTCTCCGCCTATTCGGCGGTGAGCCAGGGCCACTGTCATCCGAAGATCCTGGCAGCAATGATCGAGCAGGCGCATCGGCTGACGCTGACCTCACGTGCCTTCCACAACGACCAGCTCGCTCCGTTCTACCGCGAGCTCGCGGAGCTGACCGGCTCGCACAAGGTGCTGCCGATGAACAGCGGCGCCGAGGCGGTGGAGAGCGCGATCAAGTCGGTGCGCAAATGGGCCTATGAGGTCAAGGGCGTGCCGGACGGGCAGGCCGAGATCATCGTCTGCGCCAATAATTTTCACGGCCGCACGCTCGGCATCGTCGGCTTCTCGACCGACGCCGGGTCGCGCGATCATTTCGGCCCGTTCGCGCCGGGCTTCAAGATCATCCCGTTCGGCGATGCCACAGCACTCGAGCAGGCGATCACGCCCAACACCGCGGCCTTCCTGGTCGAGCCGGTGCAGGGCGAAGCCGGCGTCATCATTCCCCCGCCGGGCTATTTCGCCCGCGTGCGCGAGCTGTGCACCGCGCGCAACGTTATGCTGGTGCTCGACGAGATCCAGACCGGGCTCGGCCGCACCGGAAAGCTGCTCGCCGAGCAGCACGAGGGCATCGAGGCCGACGTGACGCTGCTCGGCAAGGCGCTGTCGGGCGGCTTCTATCCGGTATCGGCGGTGCTCTCCAACAATGCGGTGCTCGGCACGCTGCGGCCGGGCCAGCACGGCTCGACCTTCGGCGGCAACCCGCTGGCCTGCGCGGTGGCGCGCGCAGCGCTGCGGGTGCTGGTCGAGGAAGGGATGATCGAGAACGCGGCGCAACAGGGTGCGCGTTTTCTCGCCGGACTGCAGGACATCCGCGCCAACGTCATCCGCGAGGTGCGCGGACGCGGTCTGATGCTGGCGATCGAACTTCATCCGGAGGCCGGCGGCGCCCGCCGCTACTGCCTGGCGCTGCAGGCGCGTGGCATCCTCGCCAAGGACACCCACGAGCACACCATCCGCATCGCTCCGCCGCTGGTGATCACGGCCGACCAGGTCGACTGGGCGTTGGAGCGGATCGCGGCTGCCCTGACCCAGGATGTCTCCTGACGGTTCCCTGCGTCGGAAGACCGCACGGCCGGCTACAGCGAACAAGAACGATTTCGACATCCGCGCGTTGAAGCTCTGCGGGCAGGAATGGACGGAGAGCTACGCTCATGCCTTCCCGCCGCGCTGGACTTATTGTCTTTTTGATTAGTGCCTCAATGCTCGTGACGAGCGGCGGCGCGTCCGCCCAGCCGCACGTAAAGGGTGGACCGGCGGCACGTCCAGCCGCACCGCCAGCGATGGCGCGTCCTTCCGCACCGATGGTCCACGCCGCCCCGCCGGCAATGGCCCGGCCGCCTGCCATGGCCCGGCCACCCGCGATGGC
>NZ_LGHK01000276.1 GCF_001908235.1 Bradyrhizobium sp. NAS96.2 | reverse complement strand
GCCCTGCCCTTCCTCGCCGCGCCCTTGCCGCCACCGTTGCCGGCGCCCGGCCGGTCGGAGCACGGACCACGATCGCCGTCGTCGCATGCGGTGGAGAAACGGGGTGCGTGGCGTGCATTGGGCGGCCGCATTCCCGATCGCGGCCCCTCGTCGGTCCACGACGTAGCCGGGCCGCGGTCGGCCGATAACGGCGCATGGCCAGCCATGCCGCCGAACCCGCCCGCGGCATTGCCACCTACCCTACCGATGCCAGGATTGACCCGCGGACCGGGCGACATTTGTGGCCCGGTGCCAACAGGCGATCGCATGAAATTCTGGGCGTAGGCCGAACCGGACAGGCAAACCAGCAGCAGCGCCGCGGCCGCGACGGCCGCTCTGTTCGTCGATCTGGTCCGGCCGTTGGCGGTCATGGTGACCTCGGCGCAGAACCGTCAGCCGCAGTCTACGGCGTCTCCACCGCGAGGCTGACGATCTTCTCTTTCTGCAAACGGGCGATCAGCGACGCGACGCCATCCTTGTCCATCGCGCGGAACTGCAACCGGAACATGCCGCCCTTCCCGTCGACGATCGAGCCCTGGTAATTCTCCAGCAGCGACGTGATGTCGGCGATTCTGGCATCCGGCGTGAAGCGCACCAACAGCCGCGTCGGCGTTGCCGCCACGCTGGCGCCAAGATCGCGGGTGATCGGCGCGCTGGGCGCACTCGGGGCTGCGCTAGGCGCAATGGCCGCGCTCGGCGCGCTACGCTGTTCGGCGGCATCGAGCGAGGCGGTCTGGAACGAAGCCGGCTGGCTGCGCATCAGCACCGCGCCGATCACGCCCGCCTGCAACAGCACCACGATCGCGCCGAGGCTCGACGACCAGGCCAGCGTCCGCGGCGACAATCTGGAGAAGAACTCCGAGATCCCGGCCGACATGCGTGCCCCCGCCGACGGCTTGCGCTCCGGCTCGGCATCGATCGCGGCAAACAGCTTCTGCATGGCGCGAGCCGAGGGCGCACCGAGGCTCTCGTTGAGGCCGATGGTCTCGGCATATTCCTCGCGGATGACGGCATACTGCCGGGCGAGCTCCGGATCGGAAGCGAGCGCGTCCTCGACGCGGCGCGCGTCACGCGCGTTCAGCGTGCCGGCCGCGTGCCAGGGCAGCAGCATCTCGACATCGTCAGGTTCTTGACCCTGCACCTTCTTGTTGCTCGCAGCCGTCATGGCCAACCTCGCTCGACACCGGCTGCCTTCAGCAACTCGGCAAGTTTCTTGCGCGCATAGAACAGGCGCGTCTTCACGGTGTTCTCCGGAATCCCGACGATCTCAGCGACGTCCTCCACGGATTTCTCGTGATAGTAGACAAGATCGACGATCTCCCGGTGTTCCGCTGACAGTCCCGTCAGGCACTTACGCAGCGTCGCGCCGGTGTCCTTCTTCTGCACCACCGTTTCCGGATCGTCGGACGTATCCTCGATCGCGTTCGCGGCCTCATCGTCCAGTTCGGCGTCTTTCCTTCGCCGCAGCGAAGACAACGCCTTGAACCGGGTAATCGCCAGAAGCCAGGTTGAAACGGCGGATCGTCCCTCAAACTTGCCCGCCTGACGCCACACGTCCAGAAAGACCTCGCTGATGAGGTCCTCCGCCACCTGTTCGTCCCGCACGAGCCGAAGCCCGAAGCGGTACACCCTGACATGATGCCGTCCGTACAGCACCTGCATGGCGAGCCGGTCGCCTTGAGCGATCCGAGCGATCAGAACCTCGTCTGAAGCCGCCTGTGTCGCGCTCAATGGCCGTCTCGCAAAGTTGGTCTGAGGGGGGTGGCGCGTGGTTCGACGCGAGAGCCAAGATTCTTCACATTACGGCAATGTCCAGACCGCATGTGTGATCTATGACACAGTCGACGATTCCAATGAGGAAAAATCGCCGCAGACTCGACAAACGGTATCATAACACCAAAAACTCTCGCGGACGCCCACCGTCCGGGCGGACCATACCAAGCCTTGGCCGGCAAGCCAGCGCCGTTGCGAAGGCTGCATCGGCGCAAGCTCGCGGCAGGTGCCCTCCCGATCCCTCGCGGTGAACGGATTCCCCTTACGAAACAAGGGTGATGACCGGGTTCCACCGGAGCAGATTCGGTTCCGAAAGATACCAAACCTAAAGGCTTTCCCACTTAGATTTTCGCCGGATTTCACAATGGCGAGACCATGGGCAGCGCTGCGTCGTCACTTCCCAGCCCGGTCGCGGGCGCATCGGAAAGCGGCCGTCCCAGGCTGACGGTCGAGCGCCTGGCGCGGCGGGCCAGGCAGCGCCGCCAGATCCAATCGATGATCGCCGCCTGCTTCGTGCTCGATGCAGCCGTGCTGCTGATCTACGCACATGCCGGCACCACGTCGGCGCTGGTGGCGGCGAGCTATGCCCTGACCGGCCTCTTTCTCGTCGCGGTCTATGTGCTGCTCTCGGAGCGCGGCTTTCACGAGCGCTTCCGCGATCACTACCTGGTCGCGCCGCAATCGGCCGTCAACATGGTGAACCTGCTGGTGTTCACCTACATCGCGCCGGAAGTCGGCGTGCTGTTCCTCTGCAATCTGTTCGTGGTGTTCGGCTTCGGCGCGCTGCGGACCTCGGCGCGGCAGACCGCTGTTGTCTGGACCATCATGGTGCTGGGCCTCGCCGCGCTGTTCCTCGGCACCGACAAGGCGATCGGGATGCCGACCGGCACCCGGATCGACCGCCTCGCCACCATGCTGGTGTTCGCGCTGACGATCGGGCGCTGCATGTATCTCGGCATCTTCTCGAGCTCGATGCAGCAATCGCTGTATCAGAGCGGCGTGAAGCTGAGGGAGGCCTACCGGCGCATCGAGGAGCTCGCCGAGCTCGACGAGCTGACCGGCACCTCCAATCGCCGCAGCATCATGCGCACGCTCGAGGACGAGATCGCGCGCTGCGCCCGCAACGGCAGCACCTGCGCGGTGGCGCTGATCGACCTCGACCATTTCAAGCGCATCAACGACGTCTACGGCCATCCGGTCGGCGACGAGGCGCTGCGCACCTTCGCCATCGGCATGTTCGCCAATCTCCGCAGCATCGACCGCTTCGGCCGCTATGGTGGCGAGGAATTCCTGCTGGTGCTGCCCGACCTGTCGCAGGACCAGGCGATGCGCGCGCTCGAGCGGCTGCGCGCCATCATCGCCGATCTCGACTGGAGCGCATTCTCGCCCGGCATGCGGGTGACGATCTCCGCAGGCGTCACGACGCTCAAGCCGAACGAAAACTCCGACACATTGCTCGCCCGCGCCGACGGCGCGCTTTACGCAGCCAAGGCCAGGGGACGCAACCGCATCGCCAGCGCCTGATCTTTCATTTCCTATTCGGCGGCGGAGAATCCGTCGCCATCGCTCCAGGACAGAGTCATGAGTTTGAAGCCCGAGACCGCCCCCGAAAGTCTGCTCGACGAGCTGCAGACGACGCTTGCGCACGGCACCGTTGCGCGCCGTGTGGAGACGCTGCGCCGCGTGACCGACCTCTTCATCAACGGTTCGGTGAACTATTCGAACGAGCAGATCGTGCTGTTCGACGACGTTTTCCAATGCCTGCTCGAGCACATCGAAAACTCGGCCAAGGCGCTGCTCGCCAACCGCCTCGCCCCGATCGACACCGCGCCGCCGCAGACTATCCGCACCCTTGCATTCGACGATCTGATCGAGGTCGCAGGCCCGGTGCTGACGCTGTCGCCGCGGCTCGACGACGACACCCTGATCGAGACCGCACGCAGCAAGAGCCAGGCACATCTGCTCGCGATCTCCAACCGCAAGACGCTGAGCGGCGCCGTCACCGACGTGCTGGTGCTGCGCGGCAATGACGAGGTGATCCAGAGCGCGGTCAACAATCCCGGCGCGGAGTTCACCGAGCGCGGCTTCACCCGGCTGGTCAGCCGCGCCGAGGGCGACGACAATCTGTCGACCTGCGTCGGCCTGCGCCCGAACATCCCGCGGCATCTCTATCTCAAGCTGGTCGCGAAGGCCTCCGACACCGTCAGGCAGCGGCTCGAGGCTGCCAATCCGCAGCAGGCCAAGGAGATTCCGATCGCGGTGAAGGAAGCGACGCGACGCGCGCGCTCGGCACCCTCCGGCGTGACGCCGGACACCACGATCGCGCATGCGCTGGTCAAGTCGCTCTACCAGGACGGCCGGCTCGACGAATTCCAGCTCGCGGCCTTCGCCGAGGCCGGCAAGTTCGACGAGACCAACGCCTCGCTTGCCGCGCTCGCCAACGTCTCGGTCAGTATCGCCGAGAACATGATGATCGAAACCCGCGCCGAGGGCGTCATGATCCTGGCCAAGGTGTCGGGCCTGTCATGGTCGACGGTGCGATCGATCATCAATTTGCGCGACGACATCTCGGGCGGCGAGCCGACCGACCTACAGGCCTGCAAGGACACCTATGAGCGGCTGCGGCCATCGACGGCGCAGCAGGTGCTGCGCTTCCATCGCATGCAGCAATCCGCGCCCGCGGCCTGATATCTCAGGCGACTTCCCGTAGCCCGGATGAAGCGCAGCGCAATCCGGGACCAGTCCGCCCGCGGATAGAGACCCGGACTTCGCTTCGCTCCATCCGGGCTACAAGCAGTCAGTACCGCAGCGCCCGCTTCCCCATCAGCGCGCCGACGCTCGCGACGATCGCGGTCGCCAGCGTGTACCAGGTGGCGACGAACAGCGGCGAGTCGTCGGTGCAGTGCGACGCATAGACGGTGGCCGCGAGGCCCGCGCAGAGCAGGCCCGCCACCGCGCCGG
>NZ_LGHK01000275.1 GCF_001908235.1 Bradyrhizobium sp. NAS96.2 | reverse complement strand
TCCAGTCCAGATCGCGCCGGCTGCTGCTGCGCCAGCGGCGCCGCCACCTGCTGCGGCAAGTGCGCCGGCGGCCGCGAGCCAGGACTAGGCGTGGGCCTGAGCGTGATGACGGCGGCCTGAGCCGCCGTCATTGCATTGTTCCCGGCGGTAATCCCGATATCCACTGCCGCTTCCATCGCTCCCTTTCCAAAGTGCGCGCCGGCCGCTACATCCGCCGTATGCCGCTTCATCTCATCAAGCTCGCCGTCGGTTGCGACTCGGTCAAGGAACTCAAGGGCTGGGTCGCCGAACGGATGGCGACCGCCAAGAAAAAGGGCCTGCCGCTCCGTCACGTCCACATCACGCGGATGACGCCGAAGCGCGAGGAGGAGATCCTCGCCGGCGGATCGCTGTACTGGGTGATCCGCGGCGAGATCGCGGCGCGCGAGAAGATCATCGCGATCGAGCCGTTCCGCGACAAGGACGGCATCGGACGCTGCCGCATCGTGATGCAGCCCAAGGTGATCGCCGTCTCGCCGCGGCCGATGCGGCCGTTCCAGGGCTGGCGCTATCTGACCGCGGACTCCGCGCCCGCCGATCTCACCAAGTCGAGCGCGGCCAGCGTGGCGTCGATGCCGGAGCCGATGCGCCGCGAGCTGCGCGACCTCGGATTGCTCTGAGCAATCGGATTGCTCTGTGCAATTACTGAGTGACGAGACGCAGCCGGCTCCATTCGGACGCCGGAATCTCGACATAGCGGCCGCCGCCCGCATTGCTGACGGCGACATCGAGTAGCTCGTGATCAATTCCCATCTCGCCGAGATAGCGCCGGAACTGGTCGGTGAAGATCGAGGTCAGGCTCTCGCGACGCTCGGCCGAGACGTTGGGCGCGAGCCGGTTCTGGATCGCCATGCCGCTCAGCACCACGTGGCTGCCCGCGAGCAGGCTGCGATGCACGCCGCCCGACAGCATCAGCACGCAGGCGAAATCGCAGGCGATGCCGGACAGCTTCTCCTTCGCATCCAGCGGGCCGCCGGGCCGCTTGAGCGCGAAGCATTCCTCCTCGGATTTTCCGGCGCAGGCCTCGACCTCGGTCGCCGCGACCACGGCATCGATGCTGCGATCGCGCAGGATGCGGCCGAGGCTGGCGGCGACATTGAGGTTGGAGTTCCCCTTGATGTTGATCACCACCGGGAGCTTGCGGCCGTTCTGCCGGTCGAGGATCGCCAACAGGCGCTTGTAGGTGTCCCACTGCACGGAGCCTTCGGCCGCGATCCAGTCCGAGCAACCTGGACCGCAGGCATCGGACGCACCATGCGCAACATAGAAGATCATCGCGCCGGGCACCGAATTGACGCCGCCGACCGGCGGCCGGGTCTGCGCCTGCGCCAGGCCAGCGGCCAATAGCGCGATGCCGAGAAGAATGCCTTGCCTGAAATACCTGCTCATTCCGACCGACTGTGAAAGGCGCGATCATCCCCGCGTCGCGAGCGTGGCGCGAGCACGACCCGGCCGCACGGATGAGGCCGGGGCCTTCATTACAGGTTCGCAGCTTGTTTGCGCGTGAACCGCATCACACTTTACGGACCCGGTTCAGACCGCGATGTTGTCGATCAGGCGCGTGCTGCCGAGCCTTGCCGCGACCAGCATCCGCATCGGGCCGTCCTTCAGAGATCGGATCGGCGCCAGGGTGGCGGCGTGGCGGACCTCGAGATAATCCAGCACAAAGCCGGCCTTGGTGATCTCTGCGGCGCCGGCGGCCATTGCGGTTGCGGTGTCCTCGCCGGCGCGCAGGCGGCCTGCCGCTTGCTTCATCACGCGGTTGAGCTCGGGGGCCGCGCGCCGTTCCTCCGGCGAGAGGTAGACGTTGCGCGAGGACATCGCGAGGCCGTCGCGTTCGCGCACCGTCTTGGACCCGATCACCTTGACGCCGAGGTCGAGGTCCGCGGCCATCTGGGTCACGACCCGGAGCTGCTGAAAGTCCTTCTCGCCGAAGATCGCAACATCGGGCCGGACCTGGGTGAACAGCTTGCCGACCACGGTGGCGACGCCGCCAAAGAAATGCGGCCGGAAGCGATCCTCGAGCCCGGCGGTCGCCGGTCCCTCCGGCACGATTCGGGTGGCGAAGCCGTCCGGGTACATCGCCTTCACCTCGGGGTGCCAGATCAGGTCGACGCCCTCGGCGGCAAGCTTGGCGACGTCTTCCTTCCAGGTGCGCGGATACGAACCGAAATCTTCCGTCGGCGCAAACTGGGTCGGGTTGACGAAGATCGACACAACGACCCGCTTGGCGCGGCGCTTGGCGAGCCGCACCAGCGACACATGGCCGTCATGCAGCGCACCCATGGTTGGGACCAGCGCGACGGTCGCCTTCTTGGCGCGCAGGGTGTCGACGGCGCGACGAAGGGCAGGGACGGTACGGACGACGGTGGGATTTCTCGGCATCTGGTCTCGACTCGTGGGGCAATCCGGGTGGGATGTTTGGTGTTCGGCAGGTAGCGCAGCTTACCAAGTCCGAACCGCTGTCGGCAAACCGCCGTACGAGCATTACCCGATCTCGAATGCGCATGGATCGCGGGCCTCGTGCCGCCGATCGACGCAGCCGGCTGCTCGTTCGATTCATCATTAAGGTCGGCTGCAATTGATTTCCTCTTGCAGTGATGCATTTCACTTGACCGCAGCCGTGCACGATTTGAAGATCATCGTGGGGATTGAATCATGTTGGTGCAGGCTAGTCAGGGTCAATCCGGCTCCGCACATGTCGTGGTGCTCGGCAACGAGAAGGGTGGTTCGGGCAAGTCGACCACCGCCCTGCATATCGCCGTTGCGCTCCTGAAGGCCGGACAGCGCGTCGCCACCATCGATCTCGACTGCCGCCAGCAAAGCTTCACGCGCTACATCAGCAATCGCCAGGCCTGGGCGCGGCGCTCCGGGCTCGATCTCGAACTTCCCGCGCACCATTGCATCAAGTACGGCGAGACGATGCAGATCGAGGAAAACGAGAACGCCGAGTTCCAGCAGTTCATGGCCGCCGTGAGCGCGGTCGAACGTGCCTATGATTTCATCGTCATCGATACCCCCGGCTCGGACAGCTACCTGATGCGGCTCGCGCATTCGATGGCCGACACGCTGGTGACGCCGATCAATGACAGCTTCCTCGATTTCGACGTGCTGGGCACCGTCGATCCCGCGACCTATTCGGTGATCGGCGAGAGCCATTACGCGGAGATGGTGCGCGACACCAGACGCAAGCGCCGCCAGCTCGACGGCGCCTCGACCGATTGGATCGTGGTGCGCAACCGGCTGTCGATGCTCGGCTCGCGCAACAAGCAGCTGGTCGCCGACGGCTTGAAGCAGCTGTCGCTCCGGCTTGGGTTCCGCGCGGTCGACGGCTTTGCCGAGCGGGTGGTCTATCGCGAATTCTTCCCGCGCGGGCTGACGGCGCTCGACGAGATCGACGAGGCGACGCTCGGCACCCGCCCGAACCTCGGCCACGTCACCGCCCGCGAGGAGGTGATGAGCCTGCTCCGCCAGCTCAAGCTGCCGCTCGACGAACGCGGCCGCCGGCGGGCCGCCAACCGGGCCGAATGGTTCAGCCAGGTCGACAAGCCGCTCGAAGTCGACGACATCATCGGCAGCTAGCGACCGTGAATTCGTAGGGTCCGCTTCCAGGTCGCTCGCGCGGGAGGCGGGTGGCCAAAATATCGAAAACAACCCCATGCAAAGCAGCCGGCGGTGGCCGGCGTTCGACCAGGCTACTTGACACGTCGGGCAACTCACCGGTATTTTTCCAATATTCCGAAATTGCGCGCGTGCGCTCGATCCCATGGGGCATGGGGCGTTTGCATGCTTCCGTAATGCTGGCGGGCCGCCGCAACGACATCGGTTTGCTGGCGATCACCACGGCGGTCATTATGATCGTGGCCGCTGAACATCCAGAGACGGCCTGCCGTTCAACCGGGCCTTCAAGGCGGCCACCGATCTGACCCCGACCGAATTCAGGCAGCTTGCGCTGGCCAAGGTGGCTCCCGATCCAGGCAAAAGGACCACCGCCCAGGAATCGGCCAACCGGGCTGAGGAATCGGTCAGCCGAATTCTGAAGCCGGCGAGCGCGGGCTGAAATTCTCGGGCAGGCTTTCCGAACGATCGGCTTGGGCGGTCGCAAACTGCGAAGCGAGGATTGAATGGAACGGCGCCAATTCATGTCACTTCTCGGCGGAGCTGCGTTGGCACCGCTCTCCGGATTGCCGGTCTATGCGGATCCCGCCGACGGCTGCAGCGTTCCGGTCGGGCGAGACGATGGCTGGCCCGTCGCCATCGTGACCGAGGGCAAGCTCATCGACCGCCCGGCGCTGTGCGGCATGGCCGATCGGATCGCGGCCTCGAGCGACGGCAACATCCATTCCGTGCTGGTGGTCCGTGGCGGCAGGCTGGAGTTCGAGCGCGCTACTTCAGGGGCCACGACGAGGTCCCCAGCCGCTTCTACGGCACCCGGGTCGAAGACGTCGCCTTCAATGCCGATACGCTGCACAATTTGAAATCGGTCTCGAAGAGCGTCGCCTCGCTCGCCGTCGGGATCGCGATCGATCGCGGGCTGATACGCAGCGTCAACGAGTCGATCTTCAGCTTTTTCCCCGAATTGTCTGACCTGCGGTCCCCCGACAAGGACCGCATCCAGCTGGTGCACGCCCTCACCATGTCGATGGGGTTGGCGTGGGTGGAGGCGACGCCGGCGACCGGAGACGACAATGACGAGGTGCGGATGCACAAGGCGTCGGATCCGTGTCGCTACGTCCTCGGTCTTGCGGTAACGGGCGAGCCGGGACAGCAGTTCCTCTACAACACCGGCGCGCTGACGCTGGTGTCGGCCATCATCCGTAAGGCGACCGGACATCCGCTCGATGAATTTGCGCGCGCCGAATTGTTCGAGCCTCTGGGCATCTCTGCCTTCGAATGGAGCCGGGTCAAAGGGGATAGCGACGCCGGTGGCGGCTTGCGCCTCCGGCCGCGCGACATGGCGAAGATCGGCCAGCTGGTGCTCGCAGGGGGCCGCTGGAACGGTCGCCAGATCGTCCCAAAGGCATGGATCGAGACCTCGACGCAATCGAAACTCAAGGCATCGGACCGTCAGTCATATGGATACCTGTGGTGGCTCGGTCGTGCCCAGTTCAATGGGCGCGCGGTCCAGTGGATCGGCGCGTTGGGGCGCGGCGGGCAATCGATCCGCGTCGTCCCGGAGCTCGATCTCGTCGTCGTGGTCACCGGGGGATACTACCAGGACTACAGCCCGCGGGCGTTTCAAGCGCAGTACGGCGTCTTCAAGGACGTCCTGAAAGGGATTTCGCCTCCGGCCTAGTTCGACGTCAGCACGGTCATCTTGAACGGCCCACTATTGGCGGCGGCATGCGCGACCGCGTCATTGGCGTGGTCGAGATCGAATGTCGAGACCTCGAACTGATCGAGCCGCAACAGCCCGGCGCGGGCGAGGTTGACGAGGCCGAAGGTCGCCTCCGGCGGATACATCCAGACGCCGTGAATGGTGATGCATTCGCGCATGATCCAGGGATAGGGCAGGTCGAGCCCCGGGCCGCCCTGCATGCCGACACCGCCCATCAAGACGACCCGGCCGTAGGAACGCACCGTCATGATCGCGGCGCGGACGGTCGGCGTCGTCACCGATGGCGGCATCAGGTCGAGCACGCAGTCGATCGGACCGGGCGCGGCGTGCCGCATGCGTTCGCGATCGTCGTCCTCGTTGCCGCCGAGCGTCACGGTGCGCACGCGCGGGCCAAAGCGGCGGACCAGATCGGACAGCACCTTTTCGTTGCGGCCGGGGGCGACGACGCAGGCGGCGCCCATCGCGAGTGCGACGGCAACGGCGGCACTGCCGAAATTGCCGGTGGCGCCGTTCACCAGCACGGTCTCGCCCGGCTGCAGGCGCGCGGCCAGGAATCCACCATAGGGCACGAGGCAGGTGCCTAGCGCGCACCATGACGGCGCGTCGGCCGGATCGATCGCGCCGATCCGCTTGGCGTTCTCGGTCGGCAGCAGCGTCTGCTCCGCAAACGTGCCGTGACGGAAGTGCCGCTGCAGGCGCAGCCCGCCTTCGCCGCGCGCGCTCCAGCCCTGCAACGTGATGTCCGGCGAGATGCTGTCGTCGCGCGAGCGGAAAGTCGGATCGCAGTACACCCAATCGCCGGCGGCCAGGTGGGTTGCGTCGGGCCCGACCGCGCGAACCCGTCCGATGGCGCCGAGACCCGGAACGGCCGGCAACTCGAGCAGGTAGCGGCGCTCGCCGCTGAACACCTCGTTGGTGTAGGAGAGGACGCGCGTCGCGGCGACGTCGACGAGGACTTCGCCCGTTCCGATCACCGGTGCGGGGACCTCCTCGATCACGAGCTGAGAGCCGAACGACTTTAGAACTGCTGCTTTCATCTGATCTCATCCCTTGCTGAGATCGGCATCATCCCGCGCTCAGTTGCGGCCAGGAAGACCTGGTATTATCCTAGGATTGTCAGACCTACTCAGGAGCCGGTGATGGCCACTGCGCGGCAAAGCGAACTTGGCGATTTCCTGCGATCGCGGCGGCAGAAGCTGACGCCCAAGCTCACCGGCACGCAGGCTGGGCGGCGGCGCCGAACGCCCGGCCTGCGCCGCGAGGAGGTGGCCGAGCTCGCCGGCATTGGGGTCGACTGGTACGTCCGCCTCGAGCAAGGCCGCTCCGTCAGCCCGTCCGCCACCACGATCGACGCGCTGGCGCGGGCGCTGCGTCTCAGCAAGGCCGAGCACGCGCATCTGCGGGCGCTTGCAAAGGATGGCGACCGTCGGCCATTTGCGGCCGAGACCGTTCCGCCTGCGATCCGGCGCGTCGTCGAAAGCCTCAACCAGCCGGCCTATGTCACGGGGCGGCGGTGGGACGTGCTGGCCTGGAACGCTGCTGCGGAAGAGGTCTTCGCGTTCGGCCGCATGCCTGAGGACCAGCGCAATACTCTGCTCTTCGTGCTGACCAACCCCAAGAGCCGGCAGCTGTTCGGCGCAAGCTGGACCGAGGAGGCGCGGCGCATCGTGACGCAGTTCCGCCGGACGCACGACCTCTGGGCCGGCGATCCGGCCTTCCTTGATCTGCAGGCGCGGCTTCGCGCAGGTTGTCCGGAGTTCGACGGCTGGTGGGGGACCCACGACGTCAGCGTCAGCGTCGCCGGAACAAAGGCGCTCAATCATCCCAAGCGCGGCCGGCTGACCTTTGAATACGCCACCTTCCAGGCCAATGACGATCCGGGCCTAAAACTGATCATCTACACCGAAATCGGTTGAAATCCGTGGTTTTCCGGTGATTTTTGTCACAGAGCGGCCAAAAAGCCGGAACAAAGGTGCCGGAATCCGGTTTTCCCTCAACGTCGATCCAAGGCTCGAACGTGGCTCGAACGCAACCTTGGAAACTGACGTCATAGGGGTAAGAGGAGAGTGCGAGCCGTCGCGTTGGTAGTGTGCACCTGCACAAACTATAGGTGCAACGCACAACGTTATGCCACGGAAGCCACAATATTTGGACTTCCTGTCACGGCGCTGTGACATATATTCTCAAAAGGAGGCCGAAGAGCCTCCGGCCAAAATAGCCTGTCAAGGCGGGCACCTCGAGGACGTCATGAAGCGTGGAATTCTCGTTCTGCTTTCGCTCTCCGTGGTGATCACGGGTGCGTATTTCACCGCGAGCAAGTGGGCGATCCGTCACGAAACCCTCATGTTCAAGGATCCGACGCGCGATGAGCGGCCGGTCGCGGTCGATGTTGCGGTGCGCTTCGACAAGGAGATGCAGGCCGACGCTGGCATGATCAAGCTTCCGGTTGCGATCCTCAATCATGGCAATACCGTCAAATTCACCGAATATTCCTTCCTCGCGAACGTGTTCGCGGCGCGCGGCTATCTGACGATCAGCATTCAGAACGACCTGCCGTCGGATGGACCGATGGTGACCAAGGTCGGCGAGCTCTATGTCGGCCGTCTGCCGCAGTATCAGCGCGGCATCACCAACATCAAATTCGCCATCGAGGAGATGAAGAAGCGCCAGCCGAATGCGGACTACAGCAAGCTGACGATGGTCGGCCATTCCAATGGCGGCGACATCGCGATGTATTTCGCCAAGCAGTATCCGGACGAGATCAAGAAGGTCGTCACGCTGGACAATCTGCGTGTGCCGTTCATGACCGACGGCAAGTTCAAGATTCTGTCGTTCCGTTCGCATGATCAGCAATTCAAGCCCGATCCCGGCGTGGTGCCGGACGAGGAGGAGTGCGAGAAGGCCGGCATCACCGTCGTGAATACCAACTTCCAGCACAACGACATGCGCGACACCGGACCCGAGAAGGCCAAGGACTCGATCCAGGCCATGCTCGATAAATTCCTGGCCGACACCGACAGCGCTGTCGCGCCGGTCGACACGCGCAATGCGCCGCCGAAGATCCTGGAGCCCGGCCCGGTCTCGCTCTATGTGCCGGTCGAGAAGCCGTCCCAGACCTTCGGCGAGAAGCTCAAGAAGTCGCTCTCGCTGAGCAAGACCGAGACCAAGAAGGGTCCGTCGGTCACGAACTGACCAGCTGCCCGGGATCCGATCCGGGCAGGCCGGCTCGTCACGTTGACCAATCCGATGCCGCGGCCCACATAGTGTTTGCTGTACGAGGCAAGCGCTGATGGCTGGCAAGACGATCAAACCGACATCCGGAAGCGAGGTGCGCCCGGCCAATACGCCTGACGTACCGACGTCGAGCTCGAACGACATCGCCGCGTTCGTGGCGAAGGCACGGGCGATGTCGCCGCATCGCGCCGGCGCGCGCGGCAGGCTGGTGTTCGCGCTCGACGCCACGATGAGCCGGCAGCCGACATGGGACTTGGCGTGCACGCTGCAGGCGGACATGTTCCGCGAGGCCGGCGCGCTCGGCAGCCTCGACATCCGCCTCGTCTACTATCGCGGCTTCAACGAGTGCCGTGCCTCCGGCTGGATCTCCGACAGCGCGCAGCTTGCGCGGCTGATGAGCAAGATCGACTGCCAGGGCGGCAACACCCAGATCGGCAAGGTGCTGTCGGAGACGCGCCGCGAGGCGGTTGCGGCAGGCGTGCGCGCGCTGGTGTTCGTGGGTGATGCGATGGAGGAGAGCGCCGACGCGCTGTGCGCAAGCGCCGGTGAGCTCGGCTTGCTCAAGGTGCCGGTGTTCATGTTCCAGGAGGGCGCGGACGCCACCGCCGAGCAGACGTTTCGCGAGATCGCGCGGCTGACCGGCGGCGCCTGGTGCAGGTTCGATCCCGGCGCGGCTGCACAGCTCCGCGAATTGCTGCGTGCCGCCGCGGCCTATGCTGCCGGCGGCCGCGAGGCGCTGCTGCAACTGGCGAAGACCACGAGCGGCGCGGCCAAGCTGATCGGCCAGATGAAATAGGCCGCGCCGCGTCAGGTTTTGCCTGACGTTGCGGCTTTTGCAATCGTGCCGAGCAGCGTCGACATGTTGGCCGTGACCTGTCTGGTCGTTTCGGCGACGCCGTGCCGTTCTGCGAGCCAGGCCGGATCGTTGTAGGCGAGCCAGCAGTCGCCGGCGTCGTCCTGCCAGACCAGCGCCTTGAGCGGCAGATCGATCCCGATCGTCTGCGCAGCCTGCATCAAGGGCGTGCCGCCTTTCGCATTGCCAAAGACGAAGAGCTCGGTCGGACGGAGCGCGAGGCCGGCGCTGGCGGCGCCCGCAGCATGATCGATCCGCGCAAACAAGGTCAGCCCACTGGCCTGAAGTTCGGCCTTGAGCCGGTCGGCAGTCTCCTTTGGCCCGACATTGCTGCGAAGGCTGATCAGTCCGTCAATCGCCATCAGGTTTGCTCCAGCGCGGTTGCCGCAAGCTACCCAATCGCAGCGGGCGGCGCCACGCGGAGGGGCTTCACGCTCCGGTGAGACGAAGCTTCGCATGCTTTTTGTCGCAGAGCCGCTTATATTCCGCGCATGCCAACCCTGATCGCCGGCGTCGTCGCCGTTGTCGTCCTCTATTCAGCGCTGCAGATGTTTCGCGCGGCCAATCCCGCCGTGCTTGCGCGCGCGATCAAGATCGGCGGCGGGGTGCTCGCGCTTGCGGTCGCGGCCTTTACCGGCGTGCGGGGCGAACTGGCGGTGGCCATCCCGCTCGGCATCTTCGGCGCCGGACTGCTCGGCTGGTCGCCGTTCGGGAACACCGGGCTTCCCAATTTCGGCGGCATGTTCGGCGGTTCGCGCAGCCCCGGACAAAGCTCGCGGGTGCGCTCCCACTATCTCGACATGAGCCTCGATCACGGCAGCGGCGTGCTCACCGGGCAGATCGTGGCAGGACCGCAGGCCGGCCGCATGCTCGACGAGTTCGACCTGGCGCAGTTGCTTGCGATGGTGCCGAGTTTCGATGCCGAAAGCGTCGCGCTACTTGAAAGCTATCTGGACCGCCGCTTTCCCGCCTGGCGTCAGGACGCACAGGGCGACCGGGCAGGGGGGCAGGGCCGTGCGGCGACGAGCGGCAAAATGACGAACGAGGAGGCCTATCAGATCCTTGGCCTGCAGCCGGGGGCGTCGCGTGACGACATCAGCCGGGCTCACCGCACCCTGATGAAGAAACTGCATCCCGACCAGGGGGGCTCGACGTATCTCGCTGCCCGTGTGAACGAGGCCAAGGATACTCTGCTTCGCACGCATCTCTAACTCCGGCTACGCACTGACGCCACAGCCGAGAGCTGCCTTCCGCTTCTGATTGATGCCCCGTGTGGCCCGCCGCTGTCCGGCGTGGCCGATCGTTCTTTCGGGAAAACTTAACCGTAAAATCTTGACGAGAAGTTTTCATGGTGGCGCCGCGTGCGAATGGGCCAGTCTTTCTCGTGCGCTGTACGCACAAAGCAAAAGGGCCGGCGCTTGCGGCGCCGGCCCTTTGAGATCGGTCGTCGTGTCGATCAGTTGCGAACGGTGATGCAGGAGATCTCCGCACGCTTCAGCGTCTTGCACGCCGCTTCGGCCTGGTCGCGCTCGAGACCGGCAAAGCGGGCGCGGTAGAGCTTGCGATTGTCCTTGGCGACCACTTCGGTGAACGGGTCCGCCTTGCTGAGCAGGCCGCGGGCCGAGCTGCGCGCGAGGTCGATACGCTTGTTGGCCTCGCCCTCGGATTCCAGCGCGCCGACCTGGATGATCCAGCCGGAATGCGCGGCGCCCGGCTTGACGGTGCTGGTCTGCGGGGCGGCCTGGAGGCTGCGGGTCGGTTCGATCGAAGCCACGGCCTGCGGGGCTGGGGCGGCGGGTGCATGCACGGACGAAGCCGGCAGCACGCCGAGGATGCCGTTGCCGGTGCCGAAATTGGCCGGCTGCGGCGGCATCTCGGGCCTCGAGGTCTCGGCGGCCCGCGCCATCATCGCGTTGGAGGTCTCGGGGATCTCGCCGCGCGACGGGATCGTGTTGGTGATCGGCGGCGCGGACTGTGCCGGGCCGGCGGCGGCGAGCTTGATCTGGCCGGCCTTGACCTGGACGGTCTTCACCTTGACCGGCTTCATCGGCTCAGCCGAGCCCGGGATCGCGGCGAGTTGCTGGGTCTGGATCACGCCTGAGGTCAGCGGCGCCGGTTCGGGCTTGGCCTGCGGCTCCGGCTTTGCCGGGGGCGACGGCAGGGCGGCTGCGGCG
>NZ_LGHK01000274.1 GCF_001908235.1 Bradyrhizobium sp. NAS96.2 | reverse complement strand
AAGATCCTCAGAGTAAGGCTTGCCCATCCATGCTGGCCTCCGCCCAGCCAGCATGGTGAATCAAAAACGACCTGATTTGGGAATCCCAAATCGATTCAAGCTAACTTCATCCCGCTTTAGGATTGGGTTGGGATCGGGTTTCCCGGTCCATCGCGTCGGTTTGGGGTGGCCTCGGTGATGACGAGGCCCTCCACACTCACCAGACGCGCGGAGCTGCAAGCGTCTCTCACGCGCTTGAGCCCCTGGTAGGTTGCACCGTTGTAGAACGACTCCCAGGCCGCTACGGACGGGAATTCCAGCAAGACAATCCTTCGCGGCTGCCAATCTCCTTCGTAGACCTTATGAGCTCCGCCCCGCGCGAGATATTTGGCTCCGGCCGCTTCCAGGGCCGGCTTCACGCCAGACATGAACTCCTGGTATTGTTTGGGGTCACGAATATCGACGTCGAAAATCACATAAGCAGCCATTGCATTCCTCGATTGAGCTGAAAGCCGCTCTCGTCTGGAAAAAGGGGCAGCATCCCGAGGCCGTTGACGGCAAACCATCTGCAGCGGCGATATCGGACGCCCAGCCTAGCGCGCCTCCGCGGAAATGCGATAGGTTTGATGGCAGGCAACACAATTCCTCATCGTATCGGCGAGCGTCTTGTTGATTTTTGCCGCCGGCGCGCGCGCAGTCGCCTGCTCGGCAATCTGGTCAAAGCCGCTCCGGACCGAGCCGATCATCGACTTCCAGGCATCGCTTTCCTTGGCGGCCAGGGTCGGCGGCCGGGCCAGCGCGGCACTGGCCTTGCGGCCGCGCGCCGCTGCTTCACGCGCGACCAGGTCCAGATCACCCGAGCCAAGCCCTTCCTCGACCTCCACGATCGAGGCCAGGAACAGCCGCATTTGCTCCAGCACGAAGGCTTTCTCGGTGTCCGTTCGCTGCACGGGCTCGCGTGTATCGGTTGTTTCGCCGGCCCGTGCCGGAGACGCCATTGCGCCAAGCAATGCAGACACGGTGATGGCGATCGGAGCGATCCGGTAACGCATGATGCAAGTCCATTGTCTCATGCCGGATCACTTTCGCTCCACCAGAAGGGCTCGACAGTCCGAGTCGCCGGCATTTTCAGCCGTATGCGAGACAGTGATGGGGCCCGCGCTGGCCACTCCGGCCTTGTTCTTCAATTCGCGCGTCGAGCCATCCGGATTGTGGACCCGCACGGTGCAATCATCGAGCGCGTAGACCACGAAAGGAAGCGGGTGCGAATGCGGCTTGTCCGTCGCACCCTTCTTCCAGGTGGCCGCGATCACACGAAAGTTCTGATCTTCGAAGATGACCTCATAGACCGTCGGGTCGGCCTGGTGGGAGGCAGGAGCGTCCTGCGCCGCGGCCGAACCGATCCAGATCGCAGCAGCACCCAGTGCAAACGTCGAGCGTCTGACCATAACAAAATCCTTTTCGGAAGAGATATCGAGGTTGGAGCGCTAAAGCAGACCTTGGGCGGCGGCATTGTCGCGAGCGACCTGCCGTTGCCGGACGATCGACAACTCTCTGCTGCACGCAGCGAACGCGTCTGTGCCCGCGCCCAATCCGAACATTCCACAGAACCGGCGATCTTCCTCGGCAACCGCCCGCACGACGTCATCGTGGGCGGCGGCGCGCATGGCGGGACCTGCGATGAACGCGGCGTACAGGCCAGAAGCGGCCAGGATCGCAACAAGCAGCGCGTATGCGAGCGAACGGAGCCGCACGGCAGTAGAGCCGTGCGCGCCGCTATCGATTTCGGTCATCAAAATCTTCCTTAAGAAAAAAGAATTGAAAAATAGATCGGCCCATGGGGGCAAAGTCGGGCCGCAGACTAGCCTAGCCTTTCCGGGCGGGATGCAGTCGGAAAACTTTGCGCCTATCGAAGGCGCAGGGAAAAGCCGTGGACAGGATCAGTCCACGGCCAAAAGGCGATCGGCGGAGCCGCGCCGAGCCTCCGTCCAATCGCGCATCGCCACGAGATTGACCGCATCGTGCAGGTACATGCCAATCGCAAGGCCGCGATCATAGCTCGCCCAGTGGCGCGGCATGATCTCGATGCTGCGGCCGCCGCGCCCAATGATCCTGACGAGACCGGCCGCCTGTGCTGCATTCATCAGGTTGCGGATATGCGTTCGCGAGACGCCGAAGCGATCAGCCACATCCATGTAGGGGATCGCTGCGGTCGGATCGCCCGCATCCATCGCAGCCTTCAGGACGGCATTCTGAATCAGCGGCCCCGCGGCATGCGAAAAGAACAACATCGTGTCCGACAACGTCATCATGAGGCGAACGGAGACCGGAAAGAACGGCAGGCCCGCGCGGCAATGGGTTACGTTGAAGGCCTGATTTCGTGACAGCACCGGGCTGTAATCATGATCGGGGTACAATTCGGCAAGCGGCACGAAGTGTGTCGCCAGCCATTCGGCGTGATGCAAGCGCAGCTTGTCCGTGGTTGCGAGGAGCCGCACGCGCCGGTCAGCCGGCGCTCGGCTCTGCGCGATGAATCCGACTTCGCACAGCCGTGCCAGGAGATGATCCACCTGCCGATCGCTCGCCTGTCCATGCATATTGAGCTGCCGTTTCAGCGCGGAGACCGTGAACCAGGTTTCGCGTCGCGCCGGATCCTGTGCGGCCTCGAGCACCGCTGCGCTCAGGAAAACGAGGAAGCGGCCGGCCTGGAGCAGCAGGCGGACCAGAAACGGATCACCCTCGTACAAATCACAAAAAGCCGCGACATAGGCGCGCCGCGCCTCCGGCAGCCGAGGATGATTTACGATCTCCTCGAAGCTCAGCCGCAACCGGCGGCCAGCCAGGCGCTCGAGTTCGTCTTTTTCCAAGGCTGCCCCCAGTCTTGACCTTCAGGAGGGTATAAGGCCACCGCGAGCTGGGCAATGCTTTCCTGCCGTTTTGGCCCGCGAGTCCGCCTTGGGTCAAAGGCAGGCGTCCCGGAATTCAATGAGTACCGCCCTGCTCCCTGATCGCGCGGTGAACGAGCCAAACAGACACGAAAGCCGGCGGCAACGCCGGCTTTTTTGTTTGTCTGTAGGTTTGGTGGAGCTGGCAGCCATTGGGCTTGGTACAGCCAAATTCGGCAATCTTGGTCCTGTTCTTATGACCAGGCGCAACGCATCTATGCTGGCGCCAGCAACCGGAGGGGCCCATCGGGGTTAGTGCTCCGGTCAATGCGGAGAGCGCAGATCGCAAGCGCGGAGTCTGGAGTTCCGCACTGCTTGGCGTTTGTTGATAGGCGGCGCTTTCGTGCTCCCTGCAGCATTTCCGCCAACGAGACAAATGATCGAGGAGATAGTTCCCATGAAGGCGATCGTTGTAGCGAACCAGGCCGCGGGAACGGCCGGGATGAAATTAGTGGACCGGCCCGAGCCGAACGCAGCGATAAACGACGTCGTCGTTCAGGTTCATGCGTCGGGATTTGCCCCGACTGAGCTGGCGTGGCCGTCGACCTGGACCGATCGCCTCGATCGTGATCGGACACCGTCGATCCCTGGGCACGAGCTGGCCGGAGTGGTCACCGCGCTTGGATATGGCACGACGGGACTGTCGGTGGGCCAGCGGGTGTTCGGCCTCGCGGACTGGTATCGCGACGGCACGCTAGCCGAGTATGTGGCGATCGAGGCACGAAACCTCGCGCCGCTGCCGGGCGACGTCGACTTCACGGTGGGCGCGAGCCTGCCGATCTCGGGTCTGACTGCATGGCAAGGGCTGTTCCAGCACGGCCGCCTTCAGGCGGGACAGCGCGTCCTCGCACATGGCGCGGCCGGTGCAGTTGGATCGATGGTGACGCAACTCGCACGCGAGGCCGGCGCCTACGTCATCGGCACCGGACGCTCCGCCGACCGTCAGACAGTGCTCGACTTGGGCGCGAAGGAGTTCGTCGACCTGGATAACGACGCCCTGGAAGACGTCGGCGAAGTCGATCTCGTGTTTGATGTCATCGGCGGTGACATTCAGAAGCGGTCCGCAGCACTCATTCGGGCCGGAGGAACGCTGGTGACCATCGTCGGGCCGGCCGAGGCACGGCCCTCCGGCGGACTTGCGGTCGACTTCGTCGTCGAGGTCGATCGTGTCCAACTGATTGAGATCGTCCAGCGGGTGCGGGACGGACGACTTCGGACGCACATCGGCAAGGTCTCATCCCTCGACGATGCCGTCGCCGCCTTAAATCCGACCGAGCGACGCAAGGGGAACACCATCATTTGCGTTCATCGCTGAGCGACGCGCCGATTGGTGCAGCCTGTAGGATGGGTGGAGCCAACGGGTCCGCGCAACGCGCGGCCCGATGGCTACACCCATCCTGCGGGGCTGGCTAATGTGCAGACCCTTTGCGTCGTGAAGTCTCCTCATGGAGGTAGCTTTCGGCAAAGACGCCGACAAACCAACCTGCCGCGAAAGCACCAACAAGCATGACGAGATAGATCGTGGCGCGCGTCGCGTCGCGATTCTGGCAAACGCCGCGTCCGGGGACAAGCCACGATCATGGCTGGCAGCCAGGATCGCGGCAGCGTTCTCTTTCGCCCGACGCTGGTGTTTGGTTGCGACCGGCGGGAGGACGGGCGATGCGGGGATCCCTCGGGGAGAAGATCAACCAGGGCGGCACGGCTGATATCCACGCCTGGGCGCCGGGTCAGGTCGTCAAACTGTTCAAGGAAGGCTTCCCGCCGCGGCTCGGCCAGCAAGAGGTGGGGATGACCCGGGCGGTCTTCGCCGCCGGCGTGCCTGCGCCGGAGGTGTTCGGCGAGGTGACGATCGACGGACGCTTTGGCATCGTGCTCGCCCGTCTCGACGGACCGACGCTGCTGCAGCTCACGCGCAGCGGCGGCGTGACATTCGCCCAGGCGGGCGCGATCCTCGCGTCCCTCGCCCTGTCGGTTCACAGGATATCGCCGCCGCCGGAGGCCTTCCGTCTGCGCCGCTGGATGGACAGCGCCTTCAGGCACTCGGGCGGCATCGTGCCCGAGCACATCGCCTCCGGCATCCTCGCGCTGATCGACCGCCTGCAGCAGCCGGGGGACGGGCTGTGCCATGGCGACATCCATCCTAACAACGTGATCATGACGGCGGACGGTCCACGGCTGATCGACTGGACCTTTTCGATCCGCGCGCCTGCGGCCTTTGATCATGGACACTTTCACATCAACCTGACCGAGCTCGCCCTCGATGTCACCGACAATCCGCAGCGGCCGCTTGCGGTCCATGCGGCGGCGCAATCCGAATACGCGCGGCTGTCCGGTATGCCGGTCGCGGCGCTGAGGCAAGCGATGGAGAGCTGGCTGCCGATCGCGATCGTCCGCTACTTCCTGCTGATGGGCGGGCCGACAAGCGAGCGATGGCGGCGGATGATGCAGCGCGCCGAAGCGGCCCTGCGTCCGCAGGACTGAATCCCTCATCGTGCGCGTGGCGGTCGATGGGGCTACCCAGTGTCGGCTTCGGCCTGAAGGTGACACTCGCTGGGCGCCGCGATCAGTGACATTGCTCTGCAGCAAAACCAAGCGCCGTCTCAGTCGGGAAGGCCGCTGCGATTTATCGCCGCTTCCACGACCGACTGATGCTCCGGCTTACGGTACCGAAGGTACATATCCCGTAGGAAGGGCTTGCTCAGCTTAGGATAGAGCTCCGTGATGCGGCCGAGAAGTCTCTTCGCCTCCGAAGCGTCGCCTGCCAATATGGCAGCGTCATTCAGCGTGAACAGCGCATGAACATCTTCTGGATAGAGGCTGATGAGCTTCTTTGCCCATGCCACGCAATCGTCGCGAGATTCCATAACCCAAGACGCGGTGAGATAGCCCCTGAGGACC
Source organism: Bradyrhizobium sp. NAS96.2 (assembly GCF_001908235.1). Classification (GTDB taxonomy): domain Bacteria; phylum Pseudomonadota; class Alphaproteobacteria; order Rhizobiales; family Xanthobacteraceae; genus Bradyrhizobium. The sequence goes on along the minus strand of NZ_LGHK01000274.1, from coordinate 13,179 downwards.
CCAATGACATTGCCGCTATCGACCGGATTGAGTCGGGTTGCTTGATCCAGCGCATGACGTGCCACGACGAGATCACCAGCCAAAGCGCTGAGGTAACCTTTGATCGCCCAAGCTTGAGCCAAATTCGGATTGAGATCGAGGGATTGATCAGCCAAAGCAAGACCACGCTCCAGCTCACGGTTCATGTTTCCAATGATGTAGGCGGATATGCCCAGAACACTGTCGTGGTCGGGAGCAAGCTGGAGTGCGTAAACGGCGCGGCGTATTGCTTCGGTTCGTTCGGCTTCCGTGAACGGGACAAGATATCCCCAAAATCGATTGTGAACGCAAAATGCAGCCTGGACGTAGGCCGGAGCAAATGTTGAGTCGAGAGACATTGCCTTCTCGAATTCGGCCTGTGCCTGCCTGTTCCCCTCAAGCGTTCTCTGACGGACCAGAGCAAGGCCGCGCAAATAGTGATCGTATCCGTCCCACGTGTCGGGTGACTTGCGCGCCGCCTGATTGGCGTCGGCAGAGATCAGCTGAGGAAATATTGCACTGGCGACGCTTCTTGCGACACTGTCCTGCAGATCGAAAACATTCTCAAGCGCGCCATCAAATCGATTTGCCCACAGATGCGCGCCTGTCTCGGCTTCGATCAGCTGGCCGGTGATCCGAACGACACCACCTGCCCTCCTGACGCTCCCCTCCAGAACGTACCGGACCCCCAACTCGCGACCGACCTGCTTGATGTCGAACGTCTTGCCCTTGTACGCAAATGACGAGTTTCGCGCGATAACGAGCAGCGACTTGAATCTCGACAGCGCAGTGGTGATGTCCTCCACCATACCGTCCGCAAAGTAATCCTGTTCCGGATCACCGCTCATGTTCTGAAACGGTAGAATCGCGATCGAAGGTTTGTTTGGCAGCAAGGGCGGCCGTGACGGGTCCAGCAAAATGCTTCGCAGGCCCGCCGCCGCGGCTGGGATGGAAACATCTGGTCCAGCTTCGTCCTCGCGCATCCTGACCGCATGTATCCGTATCGGTCGCGCGATGTTCTTCAACGTTCGTTCGCCGACGTCTTGGAAGAAGAACGGCGTCTTCCCTCGGACCTGTCTGAAAGCGTCGTCGGATAAATAAACGCCGCCCGGCTCGCATTCATTCTCCACGCGGGCTGCGACATTGACGCCGTCGCCAAAGATGTCGTCGCCGTCGACGATGATGTCGCCGACATTGATGCCCATGCGGAAGACGATTTTGAGCGGCGCCCTTGCGTTGCGCTCAATCATCTCGCTTTGCACGGCCATGGCGCAAGTCACGGCGGAGACCGCACTTGCGAATTCGACGAGTATTCCATCGCCGGTCGTCTTGACGATACGGCCCCCGTGCGTTGCGATAGCAGGGTCGATCACGTCGCGACGGTGGGATTTGAGGGCCGCCAGAGTCCCGACTTCGTCTGCCCCCATGAGACGCGAATACCCGGCGACATCAGCTGCCAGAACTGCCGCCAATCTCCGCTGGATCCGTTCTGCCGTCACGAAACCCTCGCTCGTTCCCCTCCTATCAAAGCATAGGACAGACGCTCCTGTCAGCGGTTCTTGGGGCGGCCCGAGATGTCGAATTTCCGCTATTGGTCAGAAGGCGGAGGTCCGGAGCTTCCGCTTCGTCCCCGAAGCGGACGTGCTGGATCTTAGGGGAGTCCGCCCCCTACTCGCCCCACTCTCGCGCCATGGTCGCGAGTGCGCAGCCCTCGCAGTAGCGGGCGTCCTTGAAGTCGATCCAGTTGTGCGCGTAGACGCGGTCGAGCGGAATGCCGTAGCGCGCGCGCAGCACACGCACCAGCACCCGCCAGGCCGAAACTTGCGCGTCGGTCGGCCCCTTGGTGACGTCGGGGTAATTGCCGGCGAACTCGACGCCGATCGAGGTGTCCTTATTCGCCTGGTGATAGGTCTTGCTGTTGTCGATGTATTTGTTGTCGTTGCGATCGGCGCCGTCGGTGTGGGTCGGAATGAGGTTGTCGGCGACCGCCCAATAGACCGTGCCGTCGGTTTCGACCCAGACCATGACGCCGCGCCTTGTCGGGTTCTTGTGCTGCTCTTGCGCGCCGTAGCGTGCAGAGCCGGCCGGCCCCTCGGTCTGGTGCACGATGATGTTGCGCCAGGGGTGCGCCTTGGCGACGTCGCCCCAGGGCGACAGCCACACCATCTTCAACCCGGGAATCTCGGGCGTCCCCTGCGATCGCGCGATGACAGCGAGATCGGGCGGGTCGGCTGATGCGGCGGAAGACAGAAGAAGCGCAAGGAGTGCGGCGAGCAGGCGGGGCATCATCATGGAATATCCAGTGTGCGCTTCGGTTCTGCGACGGCTTCGTTTCACCTCTCCCCAGCGGGGAGAGGCCGATTTGCGTAGCAAATCGGGTGACGGGCCGCGGCGCTAACGAGAGACCGTAATCCCTCACCCGGCGCTGCGCGCCGACCTCTCCCCAGCGGGGAGAGGTGAAGCCCCGCCGCCGCTCCAGCTCAACTTGATCTCATCATGCTCTAGCACGCTCAGGCGCGCTTGCGCAGGGTCGCCTCCAGCGCATCGACCATCTCCGGCGGCAGCCTGGGCTCGTAGGTCGCATAGCCGTTCTTGCCGCCCTTCTTGGCGTCGTAGAGCGCGTGGTCGGCGGCGGCGATCAGGCGGTCGGGATGCATCCCGATCTCGCGGGTCCATTGCGCAATGCCGATCGAGACCGCGATCGGAATGTCGTTGCCGGTGCACTGCTCGGCATCGGCGCGGCAGACCTCCAGCACGCGGCGGGCGATCATCGCGCCCTCGCGCAGCGTCGAGGACGGCAGCACGATGCAGAACTCGTCGCCGCCGGTGCGGGCCAGCATGTCGCCCGGGCGGAGCCTGGTCTGCGCCATCAGCGTGAAGTGCTGCAGGCAGGCGTCGCCGGCGGCGTGGCCATGGGTGTCGTTGATGCCCTTGAAGCCGTCGAGGTCGATCACCAGCAGCGCGAACGCCTCGCCGTTGCGGTCGGACCGCGCGCATTCCTCGGTCAGCCGTTGCAGGAGATGGCGGCGGTTCCCGACGCCGGTGAGATCGTCGAGCAGCGCGAGGTCGGCGACCTCGTTGCGCAGCCGGTCGATCGCCATCAGCAGGAAGCCGAAATTGAGCGCCATCGACAGGAAGACCATCAGCAGGATCACCAGCGACTGGCCCGCATTGAAGCGAACGAAGGAGTACTCGCCGGGCTGCAGCAAGGCGCCGACGAGGCGCAGCGCATAAATGCCGATCAGCACGGAGGCGACGATGCCGGCGAGCCGCGCGCCGGGGCTGACGCGCCCGTTCTCGGGCGACAGCAACAGCTTCAGCGTCAGCGCCAACGGCATGACCTGGGCGACGGTGTAGACCAGGATGCGCATCGGCATGCTGTTATAGGCAAAGATGAAGACGCCGAGCCCGGCGAAAGCGAACGCGGTGCACAGCGCGGTGCTGCGCCAGCCCACCGGCTTGCCGTAGAAGCGCTCGATGCCCATCGCGGCAAGGCCGGCGGCGAACACCATCAGCGTCCCCGCCGCCAGCAGCGGCAACAGCGAGTCCGTCATCATCACACGGAGCATCGCGCAGGAGGCACCGGCGGCCGCAACGAAGGCGGACGCGGTCCAGAACCTCGCCGCGCCGAAAGCTGGATAGCTTTGCGCGACATAGGCCCAGATCAGGCCGAGCGCGAGAAAATTGATAACGAATACCGTCCAAAGCGTCGGAACGCTCAACATCGCCCCTGTTCGAGACCCGTATCGGCCTCGCCTCCCCTGAAATGACCTTCCGCCCCTAAAGGCGTTTCCTCAATGACAATCCCCGTTGTCTTGGGAGAGAGGATGCCGCCGCGCCGCTTAACGGACTGTCACCCGCCACGGGTGAATCCGTGCCGTGGTTTTGAATTGATGAAGATGCGCGCGTCCACCATTTGCGCGTCGTTAAGCATGACGGTGCGACGGCGCCGCGACGCGCGACACGCCGACGCTGGCGAAAAACTGGCAAAAACACGTAACAGCTGTGGATAACACGATGACGGCGCCGTGACAGCACGCGGCAGCCGCCTCCGAATCTGCTGAGTTTGCTACTGAGGATGTTGCGAGGCTGGCCCTCCGCCAAGCATGCCTCGGAGTCGCGTTCAATCCATGAAACCCTGAGAGGATACTATGGCTAAGAAAGCGAAGAAGGCGAAGAAGGCGAAGGCGAAAAAGGCCACCAAGAAGAAGGCCGCCAAGAAGTAACGAATTCCAGCCCGGGTAGCGGCTCTTGCCCTGCCCGGGCACTCGGATCGGGATCACCGGCCGAAACGACGCCAGCCCCGAACTCATCAACCCTAGATTCACCTAACCGATCGACCCCGGCAGATGGGGCAAGGCAGCAGGCGCAAGGCCTGCTTTTTTATTGCCTGCCTCTGTTTTATTGCCAGCCTCTTTATTGCCGGCCTCGGCCGCGAGCGAATGCAAGCTCAGCGCTCCGCAAAGGCGAGCTTGGCGCCGAGCACGGCAAAGCCCGCGGCAAAGCTGCGCCGCAGCCAGGCCATCACCTTCGGCCGGGTGATGACGCGGTCGCGCATCGACGCCGCGAACAGCCCGTAGACCGCGAACACCGCAAAGGTCATCGCCATGAAGACGAAGCTGAGCTCGACCATCCGCGTCAGCGGATGCGGGTCGTCGACGGCGATGAACTGCGGCAGGAAGGCCAGGAAGAAGATCGACAGCTTCGGATTGAGGATGTTGATCAGGATCGCGGTCACGATCACCCGCCCGCTCGAGCGCGGCTTGATCTCGGTGTCGACGGCGAGCGCGCCGCGCTCGCGCAGCGCCTGCCAGGACATATAGAGCAGATAGACCACGCCGCCCCATTTCAGCGCCGCGAACGCCATCGCGCTGGTGTGCAGGATGGCGGCAAGGCCGAGCATCGCCGCGATCATCTGCGGCACGATCCCGAGGGTGCAGCCGAACGCCGCCGCCACGCTCGCCCGCGAGCCCCGGGTCAGCGCCACCGCCAGGGTGTAGAGCACGCCGGTGCCGGGCGAGGCGACCACGATCAGCGTGGTCAGCAAGAAGGACCATGTCATTTCAAATCCTCAAGGGGGAGGGACATGGTCCGGAAATATCACGGCGTCCGGGCAGGCGGAAGCGGCCACCGGCCGGCCGCGCTTCGCCCGTGCTGACAACTGCGTTATACGGACCTCGCCCCGCGGCCCGACAGCTCCGAGGCCTTCATCTCGGCGACCCGGATCACGTCCAGCGGCGCCCAGGGCTTGGACCAGAACATGGTGCCCTCGGGCAGGCGCTGCCGCAGCGGCTTGCCCGAGGTGACGATCACATCGAGATCGGGCTTGTATTTCTTGGCGACATGGGCGAGCTCGACGCCGGTCATGTTGCCGGCCAGCTCGACATCCGTCAGCATCAGCACGACGTTGTCGCCACTGCCCTGCAGCACCAGTTCTGCAGCTTCCGCGCTCTCGCAGGAGATCACGTCGAACTCGCTCTCCTCCAACAGGAGGCCGATCATCTCGCGCTGCATCGGATCGTCCTCGACGACCAGGGCCTTCGCACGATAGGGCTTTGACTGTCCCATGGCGGGCCTCCCTTGGTTTGAATGCTTCAGATCGAGCACATAACAAATGTTAAATGCCTAAAATCGCTGGATGGTTCAGTTCCAATTTGAGAAAAGCGAGGAAACCGCCATGTTCCCGCCTGGCAACCGCATCCCGCTCGCTCAGATGGAGCTGACCCGACATGACCGCGATCTCTGGATCCGCCGCCGCCGTAACCGGAGCCGCCAGCGGCATCGGCCGCGCGCTCGCGCTTGAACTGGCGTTGCGTGGCTGCGATCTCGCCATCGCCGACCGCGACGAGGGCGGCCTGCAGGCCGCCGCCGCCGAGATCGCCAAAGCGAGCCCGCGCAAGGTCACCGTACACCGTGTCGATGTCAGCGAGCCCCGCCAGATCACCGCGTTCGCCGACGCGGCCGGCGCCGCGCATCCCGGCCTCAACATCGTCGTCAACAATGCCGGCGTCGCGTTGCTCGGCGAGTTCAGCGAAATCGACCAGGCGCAGATGGACTGGCTGTTCAACATCAATTTCTGGGGCGTAGTGCACGGCAGTCGCGCCTTCCTGCCGCTGCTTTCGCAACGGCGGGAGGCGCATATCGTCAACATCTCCTCGATCTTCGGCATCGTCGCCCCGCCCGGCCAGAGCGCCTATTGCGCGGCCAAATTTGCGGTGCGCGGCTTCTCGGAGAGCCTGCGCCACGAGCTTGCGATGGCGAACAGTCCGGTGAAGCTCTCCGTCGTGCACCCCGGCGGCATCGCCACCAACATCGCGCGCAACTCGCGCACCGGCAGCGGCGTCACCGACAATGCCCGGCGCTCAGAATCGATCGAGCGCTTCGAGACGCTGGCGAGGACCACGCCGACGGCGGCCGCGCAACGCATCATCACCGGCATTGAGAAAAACCAGCCGCGCATCCTGATCGGCAAGGACGCCATCTTCATGGACCTGCTGCAACGCTTCCGCCCCGGGACCTATTGGAAGGTGATGCAGCGGCAGATGGAGAAGACGGCCGCAAGGCGGATCGCGCGCGATGCGGCGCGCGCGGGTTGATTGCACGCAATCTCTCTGCCGTCGTCCCGGCCTAGTGCGCAATTGCGCACGGGAGCCGGGACCCATAACCACAGGGTCAAGTTGGTGAGCACGCTGGGGACACAGCGTCAGCGACAACGCGCATTTGTGGTTATGGGTCCCCCGGGTCAAGCCCGGGACGACACTGAATGTGTTGCGCGATCGGTGAGTCACACATCACTGGCAGATCACCCGCCGAGCTGCTTCTTCACCCCGAGCGCCAGCCGAAACAGCGGATCGCTCCGCTCCGACGGATAGAGCGCGCTGCGCGTCACCTGCGGGAAATTGTCGTTCTTCCAGAACGAGGACGGCGCGAACGAGAATTTCGCGACCAGCCGGCGGCCGAAATCCATCTCGTAAGGAAAGTAGTTTTCCTTCTGCTCGGTGCCGGACATCTCGGGATATTCGCCGAGCAGATAGCCCTCCTGGATATGCGGCCGCACCGCCGCCGGCGGGCAGACGCTGGACAGCCGCACGATCTGCAGGCCGGCCTCGGCGCTCGCGGTGATCGCGCCGCTGAGGTTCGGCACGCCGAGCACATAGAGGAAGGCGGTGCCGGTCTCCGCCAGCGACGCAAACGAGGCGGCAATGCGGATCGAATGGGTGACGTCGAGCAGCGGCGTGGTGCAGACCTCGTAATGCTGCAGGATCGACCAGCGCAGGATGCGGTGTCGCTTCAGCCGCTCGAGCCCGAGCAGCTTGGCCTTGGCATACTCCGCGATCAGGACCTGCTCGGCGCGCCGCAAAGCTTCGAACCGCGTTACCAGCGTTGCCTGATCCGGATTGCCGCGGCCGCCGCGAAACAGCGTCGGCTTCAGCGACGAGTTGCGCTTGATGTTTCTGAAGTCGGCGCCCTGGCCGCGAAACAGCAGCACATGGTCGCGGTTGAGGAATTGCAGCTCGGCGATCTTGGTCGCGAGCTCGAGATAGGAGCCGACGCGATGCCCCGGCCCCTCCCGCACCGCCGAGTTCTTCGCGACCTGGCATCCCCGGCGGTCGAAGAACGACCAGATCTTTTGGCTGCCGATGGTTTCCATTCGATCACTCGATCGTACGTATCGTCATTGTGAGGAGCGAAGCGACGAAGCAATCCATCGTCCCGCATATGCTGAAAAATGGATTGCTTCGCGGAGCCTGTCATCCGGCGGCGCTTCGCGCCGACCGGGTGGCTCGCAATGACGGACGAAGCCGCGCCCTCACCGCCCCACGAGCTGATCGGCAAAATACCCAATGGTCTTGCGATAGATCACCGCCCTGTTCCACTCGCGCATCGCCTCGAAATTGGCGCTGCCTTCGCCGTAGGGCGCGCCCATCTTGAAGCCGTTCGAGTGCAACAGGTTCGCGGTCGAGGCCAGCACGTCGGCGACCGAGTGGCGCAGATCGACATGGCCGTCGCCATCGAAATCGACGCCGTACTTGATGTAGGACGACGGCAGGAACTGGGTCTGACCGATCTCGCCGGCATAGGCGCCGATCATGTCGTTGAGGCGGAGGTCGCCGCGCTGCAGGATCTTGAGCGCGGCCAGCAGTTCGCCCTGGAACAGGTCGGTGCGGCGGCAATCATGCGCCAGCGTGGTGAGCACGCGGAACACCGGCAGCTTGCCCATGTCGCCCTTGCCGAAATCGGTCTCCAGCCCCCAGATCGCGACCAGGATCTGGCGCGGTACGCCGTATTGCTGCTCGATCTTCGACAGCAGCGCAGCGTGACGCTGCAACATGGCGCGGCCGCCATTGATGCGCCCGCTGCCTACGCGGGTTGCGACATACTGCTCGAAGGTCTTGTTGAAGGTGTAGCGCTGCCGCCGGTCGAAGGCGAGCACCCCGCCATCCTGCTGCACCCCGCCGAGCGCCTGCGAGATCACGTCCTGCTGGATGCCGGCGCTAGCCGCCTCCTGCGAGAACGACTGGACGAAGGCCGGAAAACTGCCGCCGCAGCGGGCGGCATAGGAGGGGGTGGCAAGCAGCAAGGCGCCGAACACAACCGCCAAACGACACCTGAGCATGCAAACATCCCTCCCGCTTCGAATGGCCGATCATGCCATGGAGCAAACGAGGCCGTCAAAGTGTCGGCGCCGACATTCCGCCCGCGGCCGCGTCATCCCGCCGTCGTGTCTCGCCCCTCCACCTCCGTGGCGCATTGACCAGGATGACCAGCGTGTAGCTGATGATCAGGAGCAGGAACCACGACCCGAGCTTCTCGATTCCGACCATCGACCAGCCGAGCCGCTGCGAGGGATAGAGCCAGGTCTTGGTGAAGGTGCCGATGTTCTCGGTGAACCAGATGAACAGCGACACCAGCACGAGGCCGAGCAGCAGCGGCATCGCGCGATAGCGGGTCCAGACCTTGAAATGGATGCTTGTGCGGCCGAGCAGCCAGATCGCCCAGGCGAACAGCCCCCAGCGCAGGTCGACGACGTAATGGTGGCTGAAGAAGTTGACATAGATCGCGACGCTGAGGGCGATCAGGCCGAGCCGACGCGGATGCTGCGTGAAGCGGAAATCGAACAGCCGCCAGCAGCGGCAGATGTAGCTGCCGATACAGGAATACATGAAGCCGGAGAACAGCGGCACGCCGCCGATATGGAAGACGCTGGGCTCCGGATAGATCCAGGAGCCGACTGAGGTCTTGAAGACCTCCATCGCCGTGCCGACGACATGGTAGATCAGGATGACCCTGGCCTCCTCCCAGGTCTCGAGCTTTCCCGCCAGCAGCGCGACCTGAACGGCGAGCATGCAGAGAAGCAGGAAGTCGTAACGCGCAAGCACCGCGTCCGGCGGATAGAAGCGCCAACTGCCGATCATCAGCGCCACCGCGATGCCGCCGAACAGGCAGGCCCACGCCTGCTTGACGCCGAAGCGCAGGAGTTCGTAGAGCGCCACCGTCCAGCGGCGCTGCGCCATCAACAGGCCGAGGCGATGTTCGCCGGCGATGAAGCGGCGCAGCGGCGGCCAGTTGGCCGCGGCGCTCGCAATGGGTTTGGTGTGACCTGTCAGCCTGTGATGCACACAGCTGGTGATGCCGGTGGATCACGGTCGCAGCGCGGCGGAGTTGTGCAGATTTCCCTCAATCCTTGAGCTGCCGCTCCAGATCGACAAAATCGATCTCGGCCCAGCGCTCGGAGATCTTGCCATCGTGAATCCGCCAGAACGTCATGCCGCGGAATTCGACATGGCGGCCGGTCGGGGCGATGCCGCGCCACGGGCTGCGGTGCCGGCCGCGCCAAACGAAGCGGCCAGCGACGATGTCGCGCTCGGCCACCAGGCATTCGGCCACCGCCGACAGGTCGGCAAAGGTCTCGTGCATGACAGACGCATGCGCGATCACCTCCTCGGCGCTCATCCGCTTGCCCGCGGCATGGTCGAAGTAATCGGACGCCAGCTGGACACGGATCGCATCGGGATCGAGACGATTGGTCACGGCGTCGTAATGCGCGAGCACGAGCGCCTTGTTGGCGTCGCTTATGGCGTTGGACATCGGCGATCGGCTCTCAAGAAAAGTTGTATAAAGCCAAGGATGCGCCTCATACGCGAATCGGACGCGATGGCGCAAGTGACGATGGTCAGAAAAATCAATGGTTTCGGCGCTGGCGCGTTTCGGCTTCGAAGCGAAAGGCGGTTGCCGGGAAAGTGTGTCCGCCAGCGGTAACATCATCCGATCGCTTGATCATGCCGCTGGCATGCAAGCGGCGACGCACCACACGGGTGCATCTCAGGGAGCGTGCGTGAACGCCGGAGGCGCTGGCGGCGACCAAGAAAGCACCGGCCCGGTAAACCGGTCCCGCCGGCGCGCCGCCGCTCGCCGCGTCTTGTTCATGCAAAGGCGCACCGCTAAAGCCAGCGAGGCTGGCTGCAACGACGTCGTCATCTGGGGGAACGCCATCCGGTGACGAATCTTGGAATGAGGATGTGCTGCCGATGACGATCGCCGGACGCTTCGCATACGCGCGCAGGGTTGCCGCGTCACTCGGTATCATCCTCGCGCTCGGCGCCACAGTGATCGGGCCGATCGATACCGCTAGCGCGCAGAACGCCTCCCCCAAGCGCGCGCCGGCGCAAGGTGCCGGCAGCAGCACCCAAGCAATCACCGCGCAAATGAAGAACGCGATCGCGCTGACGCGCAGCGGCAAGATCGACGCGGGCGCCGCACAGCTCACTGCCGCGCTCGACGCCGCGGACAAGCTCGACGACGCGCAGTTCGTGATGGGGCAATATTACGACGCGACCGCGACGCTGCGCGCGGTCAAGCGCGACGATCTCGCCGAAAAACTGTTCGTGCGCGCATTCAAGAGCAGGGCTGTGGCGCAATCGCCGCCCGGCATCGCCGATGTGCTGCTGGAATACGCCATCCTGCTGTCCGACCACGCCAGGATCGCCGAAGCGGTTCCGGTCTACATGAAGGGGATCGCGGCCTTCAACGCCTATTGGGGCGAAGGCTCCGAGGAATCGCTGATCGCCAATGACAAGCTCGCGGTCGCGCTGTCGGCCAACGGCTCGGCCGCATCGGCGACGAATTTGGGCCGGCACAATTTCGAGCGCTCGGAGAAGGCGCTGGGGCCCGACCATCGCACCACCGCGAAGCTCGCCAACAATTATGCCGATATGCTGCGCGAGATCGGCGCGCCGGCGAAGGCGCTCGAGCTCGATCTGTTCGCGATCGAGAAGCGCGTCAGGCGCTACGGCGAGAACCATCTCAACACGCTGGTGACGGTCAACAACGCCGGACAGGATTTCCTCAACCTCGGCCGCTTCGACGACGCCCGCCGCTATTTCCGCCGGCACCGCGCGATCGCGACCGTGCTGGCCCCGAAGGATCCGAGTTTCGCCGGCCAGGCCGATGCCTGGCTGTTCTACACCGACATGCTGGCCGCCGGCGACGCCGCGACGTCGCCGGCCGATCTGGCGCGGCTGGAGGCGATCGTCGCCAATGAGGAGAATTTCGCGGACTTCCTGCGCATCAAGGCGGCGGAGCTCGCCGCCGGCCAGCGCGAGCGGCGCGGCGAGCTGGACGCCGGCATGCGGCTGCGCGAAACCGCGCTGGCGATTTCGACCAGGGCCTTCACCGCGCAGCATCCGCTCTCCTTCGAGATCAAGCTCGGTATCGCCGTTGCCCTGATCGCGAGCGATCCGAACCGCGCGGTGCGCGCGTTCACCGCGCTCGACCGCGAGATGTTCGAGTGGATGAAGCGCGAAGTCGGCACATCAGGCGATCGCGCCGTCGCGGAAGCGATCCGTGCCCATGCCGACCATCTGCTGTTCGCGTTCGGCCGCTTCGCCACCGGGGCCGGCTCCGCGGTGGCACAGCCGGCCTTTGCCGCTGCCGTGCTGCGCTGGAAGACGCTCGGCGGCGGCGACGCCATCGCGCTGCGGCGGTTCGAGACGGAGGTCGCGGATAAGGACGCGGAGACCGCGACGCTGGTGCGCGCGGCGCTGCGACTCAACGGCGAGAAGCAGGAGCTGTTCTCGTCGGGCAATATCGACGACTGGGCGCGATCGGTGTGGCAGCGGCAGGACGCGGCCGAGAAGGCGCTGGCCAAGCGGCTCGATGCGATCGGCGTCAAGCTGCCGCAGGATCCGATCCGTCCGGCGCAGCTGCTCGCCCCGCAGGAAGCCGTGGTCAACTACTTCATCACACGGCAATGGAAGGCGGACCGGCAGTCGAAGGAGCCGCTGGCGGCGACCGTGCTCTACGCCATCGTCGAGACCGCAACGAGCGAGCCGCGCGTGGTCGATCTCGGCGATCCCGGCAAGACGGTCGACACCGGCGTGCGGACCGAGATCGCGCGGCTGCGGACGACACGGGCCACCGTCCCCGATCTCGGCGCCAGAGAGCGTGTCGACAAGAGCCCCGACACCAGGGCGCTCGACACCAAAGGCCGCTTCCAGAACCTGCACGCGCGGCTGTTCGCGCCGCTGGAGGCCATGCTGAAGGACAAGACCACGCTCTATGTGGTGCCGGATGGATTCCTGTTTGCGGTGCCGTTCTCGCTGTTGCCCGGTGCCGATGGCGGCCTGCTGGAGGACAAGTTCACGATCCGGCTGCTGACCAGCCCCGATGCGCTGATCGCGATCCATGCGCGCGAGACGCTCGAGCGGACGGGCGCGATGCTGCTCGCCGGCGGCATCGAATACGGCCAGCCGGGGCCGATGCCCCTGCCCGGCACCAACACCGAGATCGAGGCGATCGCCAAACTCGCCCGCGCGCGCGGCGCCCCGGTCGAGATGCTGACCGGAAGCGGCGTCAGCGAAGCCGCGCTGCGCGAGGCGATCGGCAAGGTCCGCATCGCGCATCTGGCGACGCACGGCTTCTATCACGACAGCACCGCGTCCGGCCTCGACACGCTCTGGCAGAGCGGCATCGTGCTGTCGGGCGCCGGCGACAGCCGCTGGCCGCTGCGCGACGACAAGGACGGCTATCTCTATGCCTTCGAACTGATGGATTGGGACCTGTCCGGGCTCGATCTGCTGGTACTGTCGGCCTGCGAGACCGGCCGCGGCGACGAGAGCTTCGTCAGCGGCCTGCGCGGCCTGCCGACCGCGCTCGGCATCG
>NZ_LGHK01000273.1 GCF_001908235.1 Bradyrhizobium sp. NAS96.2 | reverse complement strand
CCTTCGGCCGCCGTTCCTGAGAACACGCCGATGCAAAGCATCGGCTACGGGTGGGGGCTCTCTCCACGAGTCATTCTGTGGAGAGAGCCCCCACCCGCATCGCATCTCCGATGCGTTGCGGCCTCCCCGCAAGCGGGAGAGGCAAGAGCAAAGTAAGGTACTACGTCGCCGCCGTCGTCACGCCGCCGTCGACCACGATGGTCTGGCCGGTCATGAAGGTCGAGGCGTCGGAGGCGAGATAGGCCACGGCGCCCGCGATCTCGTCGGGCTCGCCGATGCGGCGCAGCGGCGTCGACGCGGTGCGGCGCTTCAGATTGTCCGGATCCTCCCACAGCGCGCGGGCGAAATCGGTCTTCACGAGGCCCGGCGCGACGCAATTGACCCGCACGCCTTTCGGCCCCCATTCGCCGGCGAGGCTGCGGCACAGCGCGAAGTCGGCGGCCTTGGAGATGCCGTAGGCGCCGATCACGGTCGAGCCGCGCAAGCCGCCGATCGAGGAGATGATGACGACCGAGCCCTTGCCGCGCTCGGCCATCTGCGGAATCGCCAGTGCGGAGAGCCAGATGTTGCTCTTGACGTTGGAGCCCATGATCTTGTCGAAGGCCTCGTCCGTGATGTCGAGCAGCGGGCCGTAATAGGGATTCACCGCGGCGTTGCACACCAGGATGTCGATCTTGCCGTAATGCTTGATCGTACCGGAGATCAGTCCCTCGACTTCCGCGCGGCGCGCGATGTTGCAGGGGATCACGAGCGCATCACCGCCCGCCTTCTTGATGCCGTCGGCGACCTCCTGGCAGGCATCCGCCTTGCGCGAGGAGATCACGACCTTGGCGCCGAGCTTGGCCAGCAATTCGGCCGAGGAGCGGCCGATGCCGCGGCTCGAGCCGGTGACGACGGCGACCTGGCCGGAGAGATCGAACGGGGTGTTTTTCATTGTTGTTGCCTCCCTGTTTGTGTCGAGCGTCATTGCGAGGAGCTCGCGACAAAATTGCACAGCAATTTTGCGCCGAAGCGACGAAGCAATCCATCTTTCCCAACGCGGTGAGATGGATTGCTTCGCTTACGCTCGCAATGACGGTGGTGCTTACGCCAGCAGTCCGCCGCCCTCGCTGACGCGACGAAGGTGGTAGTCGGTGTCGCCGAGCGTATTCTCGATCATGGTCAGCCGCTTGAAGTAGTGGCCGATCTTGGCTTCCATGGTCATGCCGATGCCGCCGTGGAGCTGGATCGATTGCTGGCCGACGAACTTCAGCGACTTGCCGACCTGCACCTTGGCGGCCGCGACTGCGGACGAACGCTCCTTGGCATCGCTGAAGTCCGACGCCATGGTCGCGAACATCGACATGCTGCGGGCCTGCTCCAGCGCCACGAACATGTCGGCGGCGCGATGCTGCAGGCTCTGGAACGAGCCGATCGCAACGCCGAACTGCTTGCGGGTCTTGATGTACTCGACGGTGTCCTTCAGCGACTGGTCCATCGCACCGACCGCTTCCGCGCACAGCGCGGTGCGGGCTTCATCGGCGACGCGCTCGATCAGCGGCAGGCCGTTCTCGGGATCGCCGATCGCGGCATCCGCGCCGACCTCGACATTGGTGAAGGTGATGTCGGCCGCATGCAGGCCGTCCTGGGTCGGATAGCCCTTTTTGGTGACGCCCTTGGCATCCGCCGGAACCAGGAACACGCCGATGCCGGTCTTGTCGCGCTGGCCGCCCTTGGTCCGCGCGGTCACGACAAGCGTGTCGGCATTCTCGCCGTTGAGCACGACGAACTTCTCGCCGTCGATCACCCAGCCGTCGCCCTTCTTCTTCGCCGTGGTCACGACGTCGAACAGGTCGTAGCGCGAGTTCTTCTCGAGCTGGGCAAAGCCGAAGGTCTTGCTGCCGTCGATGATGCCCGGGATGTGCTTGGCCTTCTGCTCGGCCGAGCCGCCATGGCGCAGGAAGCCGCCGGCGACCACGACAGTGGCGAGATAAGGCTCAACCACCAGCGCCTTGCCGAGCGCTTCCATCACGATCATGGTCTCGACTGCGCCGGCGCCGAAGCCGCCGTCGGTCTCCGCGAAGGGCAGACCAAGCAGGCCCTGCTCGGCGAGCTTGCCCCAGAGCGCTTTGCTCCAGCCGCCCTTCTCCTTCATGTACTTCTTGCGCGCATCGAAGTCGTAGGCATCGGTGAGAAGCCCGTCGATGCTTTCCTTGAGAAGCCGCTGCTCCTCGGACAGATCAAAATCCATGTTCGTTCCCTTAAACTGAAAGTCGTTACCGAAAACCGGGGCGTCTTCGCCTCTCCCCGCGAAGAGCGGGGAGAGGGAGAGAGCATCAAAGCCCCAGCACGGCCTTGCTGATGATGTTGCGCTGGATCTCGTTGGAGCCGCCGTAGATCGAAACCTTGCGGTTGTTGAAGTAGCTCGGCGCGATCTGCGCGGTCCAATCCATGCTCTCGTTCGAGCCGGCATCGCCGTGCTCGTCATAGGGCGCGGCGAACGGACCGATGATCTCCATCAGCAGCTCGGTGGTGGTCTGCTGGATCTCCGAGCCCTTGATCTTGAGCACCGAGGACGCCGGGTTGGGCTTGCCCTTGCCGTGCTTGCCCTCGTCGGCGACGACGCGGAGCTGGGTCAGTTCGAGCGCCTTCAGCTCGATCTCGCAGGCCGTGAGCTTCTCGCGGAACGCCGGATCCTCGATGACCGGACGGCCGCCGGACTCGACCTTGGAGGCCAGCGCGCGGATGCGGCGCAGCCGCTCCTTCGAGACGCCGACCCGGGCGATGCCGGTGCGCTCATTGCCGAGCAGGAACTTGGCGTAATCCCAGCCCTTGTTCTCCTCGCCGATCAGGTTCTCGTAGGGAACCTCGACGTCGTCGAAGAACACTTCGTTGACCTCGTGGCCGCCGTCGATGGTCTGGATCGGGCGCACGGTGACGCCCTTCGACTTCATCGAGAACACGATGAAGGAGATGCCCATCTGCTTCTTCGCGTTCTTGTCGGTGCGGCAGAGACAGAAGATCATGTCGGCGTGCTGGGCGAGCGTGGTCCAGGTCTTCTGGCCGTTGATGATCCACTTGTCGCCTTTGCGCTCGGCCGTGGTTTTCAACGACGCGAGGTCCGAACCCGAGCCCGGCTCCGAGAAGCCCTGGCACCACCAATCGTCGACATTGGCGATGCGCGGCAGGTATTCCTTCTTCTGCTTCTCATTGCCGAAGGTGTAGATCACCGGGCCGACCATGCTGACGCCGAAGGCGAGCGGCTGCGGCGCGGGATAGGACTGCAGCTCTTCGTTGAAGATGTAGTGCTGCACGGTGGTCCAGCCGGTGCCGCCATATTCCTTTGGCCAGTGGGTGACACCCCAGCCCTTCTTGTTGAGGATGCGCCACCAGGTGACCATCTCGTCCTTCGACAGATGGCGGCCTTCCTGCAGCTTGCGCCGGGTCTCCGGCGGCACGTTGTTCTTGAAGAACTCCCGCACCTCCTCACGAAACGCTATCTCTTCCTTGGTGAAAGCGAGATCCATCGGATCCTCCTTTTAAAAGTTCAACTGCTTCTTTCCTGGTCGTCCCGGCGAAGGCCGGGACCCATAACCACCGGCATTCGCGTTTGGCAAAGCCGGCTGCCGCATGTGCCCAAAGAGAAGCCGCGGCGTATGGGTCCCGGCCTACGCCGGGACGACGGATTCATTGCACCATATCGTCCATCATGAGCGCGATCCTGATGCGGTTTGTTGTGGTTTGGACGGAGATGTCTTCGGCTGTTGCTGACGCAATTCGTGACGCGACAGCTTGCCGACCGGAGTGCGCGGCAGTTCATCGACGAATTCGACCGCGGCCGGCAATTCGTGCTTGCCGACCTTGCCGGTGAGGAAGGCGCGCAGCTCGTCGATCGAGAACACTTTCTCGCCGTCGCGCAGCTTGATGAAGGCCTTGGCCGCCTCGCCGCGGTAATCGTCGGGAATCCCGATCACGATCACTTCCTGCACGGCAGGATGGGTGTAGATCGCCTGCTCGATCATCTGCGGATACACGTTGAAGCCGCCGGAGATGATCATGTCTTTCTTGCGGTCGACCAGATAGAAATAGCCGTCGGCATCCATGTAGCCGATGTCGCCGGTGAGGAAGCGGTCGCCGACGAAGGCCTCCGCGGTCTCCGCCGGCCTGTTCCAGTAACCCTTGGTGACGTTCGGACCGCGGATGCGGATTTCGCCGACCTCGCCGACCGGCATCACCCTGGTGGAATCCTCCAGCGACACCACGTCCATCTCGATGCCGGGCAGCATCAGCCCGATCGAGCCCGGCTTCTCCGGTCCTTCCTTGGGATGGCCGGTGCCGGGCGAACAGGTCTCGGTCATGCCCCAGCCGCTCTTCAGCTTCATGCCGACGCGGCGCTCGAAGATCTTGGCGACCTCGACCGGCAGCGGCGCGCCGCCGGAGCCGGCAACCACGAGCGAGGAGAGATCGCGCTTGTCGAGATCGGGCAGCGAGGCGATCGCGATCCACATCGTCGGCACACCGGGAAACACCGTCGCGCGCTTGACCTCGATGTCGCGCATCACGGCCTCGACGTCGAAGCGCTGGTGCAGCGAGATCAGATGGCCGCGCCGGATCACCGACAGCAGCACGACCGTCAATGCGTAGATGTGAAACAGCGGCAGCACGCAGATCACGCGCTCGATCGCATTGCGTTCGAGCCGCCCCGGCTTGCCCCAGACGTCGTAGATCGACACCGCCGCGGTGAGATTGCCGTGGCTGAGCATGGCGCCCTTCGGCAGGCCCGTGGTGCCGCCGGTATATTGCAGCAGCGCGACGTCCTCGACGTCGACTGCAGGCCATTGCGACGGCTTGGTCGCGCCGTCGATGAACTGGCGGTGCGTGATAACAGCGGGATTATCAGGCAGCGCGGTCTGCGGCGTGCCGACCTCGCCCCAATTATCATCCTCGCAAACGATCAGGCGGTCGAGCAGACCCTTGGCGAGGAATTTCAGCGCCGTCGGCAACAGCGCCGAGAGATTGCTGGTGACCAGCACGCGCGCGCCTGAATCGGAAAGCTTGTGCGACAGCGCGATCTCGCCGTCGAGCGGCGACAGATGCACGACGCGGGCGCCGGCCTTCAGCGCGCCGAAGAAATTGATCGGATGATCGGGCGAATTGCCGAGAAACAGCGCGACCGACGTGCCTTTGCCGTAGCCGGCCCGCATGAAGGCGGCGGCGGCGGTTTCGACCAGGGACTCAAGTTCGGTGTAGCTGATCTGCCGGTCGCGGAATTCGAGCACCGGGCGCGCGCCGAATTCGGCGGCAGCGTTGGAGAGCAGGGCCGGCAGCGTGCCGCGCGCGATCTCGTCGCTCCACTTCACGCCCTTGGGATAATATTGTTCGCCGGGATAGGTCATGGATGCATCGACTGATGTGAGGTGAGCACCGGCGCGATGGCTCCCCTCCCCCTTGTGGGGAGGGGTTGGGGAAGGGAGTTCACACGGGCAGTGCCGATGCGGCCACCCCTCTCCCTAACCCTCTCCCACAACGGGAGAGGGAACCCAGTCACTGCCGTTGCATCGCCGAAGGTGATCACGCCGCCTTCGACGCAGCGGCGAGCGAGGCGAAGGTCTTGCCTTCGTCGGCGAGCTTCTTGAGCAGCGGCGCCGGCTCGAGCGAGGGATCGTTGGTCTCCTTGGCATAGAACGCCAGGCGATCGGCGATGTGCTTGAGGCCGACGGTGTCGGCCCAGAACATCGGGCCGCCGCGATAGATCGGCCAGCCATAGCCATAGAGCCAGACCACGTCGATGTCGGACGGACGCGCCGCGATGCCCTCGGCGAGGATCTTCGCACCCTCGTTGATCATCGGGTACATCATCCGCTCGAGGATCTCGTCGTCGGTGACGACGCGCTTCTTGCGGCCGAGACGCGCCAGCGTCTCGTCGATCAGCTTCTCGACCTCCGGATCGGGCAGCGCCGCGCGCGAGCCCTGTTCGTACTTGTAGTAGCCCTTGCCGGTCTTCTGGCCGAAGCGGCCGGCTTCGCAGAGCGCGTCCGCGATCTCAGACTTGATGCCGCGGTCCTTGCGCGAGCGCCAGCCGATATCGAGGCCGGCGAGATCGCCCATCGCGAACGGGCCCATCGGCATGCCGAACTTGGTGACGACGGCATCGACCTGCTGCGGCAGTGCGCCTTCGAACAGCAGCTTCTCGGACTGCTTGCCGCGCTGCGCCAGCATGCGGTTGCCGACGAAGCCGTCGCAGACGCCGACCACGGCCGGCACCTTGGCGATCTTGCGCGCGATCGACACCGCAGTCACCAGCGCATCGGGCGCGGTCTTGTCGGCGCGCACGATCTCGCACAGCTTCATGACGTTGGCCGGCGAGAAGAAGTGCATGCCGAGCACGTCCTGCGGACGCTTGGTCGACTTCGCAATCTCGTCGATGTTGAGGTAGGAGGTGTTGGAGGCCAGCACCGCACCCGGCTTGGCGTACTGATCGAGCTTGCCGAACACTTCCTTCTTGACCGCCATGGTCTCGAACACGGCCTCGATCACCAGATCGGCGTCGCCGACGTTCTCGATCCCGACGACGCCGTTGATCAGCGCCATCCGCTTGGCGGGCGCGTCCGCCGGGATGCCGCCGCGCGCGGCGGTCGCTTCATAGTTCTTCTGCATGATGCCCATGCCGCGCTTGAGCTGCTCCTCGCCGGTCTCGATCAGCGTGACCGGGATGCCGGCATTGGCGAACGACATCGCGATGCCGCCGCCCATGGTGCCGGCGCCGAGGATGGCGACGCGCGCGACGTTGCGGCCCTTGGTGCCGTCGGGGACACCGGAGATCTTGGCAGCTTCGCGCTCGGCGAAGAACGCATAGCGCTGCGCCTTGGATTGGTCGCCGTTCATCAGCTTGAGGAAGCCCTCGCGCTCCTTCTTCAGACCTTCCTCGAACGGCAGGTCGATCGCGGCGCCGACGGCATCGGCCGCGGCGAACGGCGCTTCGAGGCCGCGCGACTTCTTGGTCAGCGCAGCGACCGCATTGGTGAAGATCGAACGATCGGCCTTGGCCGCCGCGAGCTTGCTGTCGTCATCGCGCAGCTTGCGCAGCGGACGCTTCTCGGCGACCACCTTGCGCGCAAATGCCTCGCCGCCCGATGCCGGACCTTCCACGATCTCCTCGATCAGGCCGGCCTTGAGCGCGGCATCCGCGCTGATCGGGTCGCCGCCGACGATCATCTTGACCGCGAGCTCGGGACCGACCGCGCGCGGCAGGCGCTGGGTGCCGCCGGCGCCCGGCAGCAGGCCGAGCTTCACCTCGGGCAGACCGAGCTTGGCGTCCTTGGTGGCGACGCGGTAGTGGCAGGCCAGCGCGACCTCGAGGCCGCCGCCGAGCGCGGTACCGTGGATCGCGGCAACGATCGGCTTCGGCGAGCTTTCCATCAGGCTCAGCACCTCGGCGAGTCCCGGCGGCTTCGGCGGCTTGCCGAATTCGGTGATGTCGGCGCCGGCGATGAAGGTGCGGCCGGCGCAGGTCAGCACGATGCCCTGGACCTGCGCATCATCGATCGCGGCCTTGATGCACTCGAAGGTGCCGCCGCGCACCGCAGCGCTTAGTGCGTTCACAGGCGGACTGTTAACCGTGACGACGGCAATATTGTCATGACGTTCGAGCTTGACGACTTCACTCACCGGGACTCTCCCTGGATGCTTGTTCTTGAACTTGCGTTGAGTAGCTGCACGACTTGCGTTGAGCCGCTACGATTAGATCAATTTCGCACTGCGAAATTTAATTCCACATCTTGACATGGAGGGTTATTTTGAAGCACGTGCCTTGTCAACGAGCATAACAAGGGCAGGACAAGGATAGGGATGAAGCGCGCCAGCAAGAAGGTAGCGACCGATCGCAATTTCGTCGTCGCGCTTTCCCGCGGACTGGATGTCCTGCGCGCATTTCAACCCAATGACGGGCTGCTCGGCAATCAGGAGATTGCCGCCCGCACCAAGTTACCGAAGCCAACCATTTCCCGGCTGACCTATACGCTGACCAAGCTGGGATACCTTACACCTGTACCGAAATTCGAGAAGTACCAGCTCGCGCCGTCGGCGATGGCGCTGGGCTACGCGGCGCTCGCCAATCTCGGCGTTCGGCATTTGTCCGAACCTTATCGAGAAGAAGTGATGCGCGCGACCGGCGGCGCCGTCGCCGTCGGCGGCCGCGACCGTCACAGCATGATCTATTTCGGCCAGAGCCGGAACGGCCTGGCGCTCGGCGTGCAGCTCGACGTCGGCTCGCGCGTGCCGATCGCCACCACCGCGATGGGACGTGCCTATATTTGGGCATTGCCACCCGAGGAGCGCGCAGCTTTATTACGCGAGCTGCGGGATCACTATGGCAGCCGCTGGGCCAAGATGCGCGACGGCATCGAACGTTCCGGCGAGACGGTGGCGAAGCACGGCTTCACCATGTCGACCGGCGACTGGCAGAACGACGTCGCCGCTGTCGGCGTTGCATTGAGATTGAACGACGGAACCGGTCCTTACGCCTTCAATTGCGGCGCGCCGGCATTCCGCTTCACGGAAGATAGATTGCTCAACGACATTGGACCTCGTCTTGTCGCGATGGTAAGGAACATCGAGCAGGCGCTCGGTGGAATGGCGCCGCAATCCAAAAAAGAAGAACGCAAAAAGACCAGAGTAGGAGGGAAAGTTGCACGTTTGGCCGAGGGGATCAGATAGCCTCCATCACGTCCAGCGAAACGCATCGCAGGGCCGCTCGCACCGCTCGAAGACGGCGGGCGAGACGAGATGACGCAGGCACAGCTCGCGCAGGGGAATGATCCCTTGCTCGCGGTTCGCGACGTCAGCGTCGTGTTCGGCGGCATCATCGCACTGAACGGCGTGTCGTTCGACATGCGCCATGGACAGATCCTCGGACTGATCGGGCCGAACGGCGCCGGCAAGACGACGCTGTTTAACTGCCTGTCGCGGCTCTACCAGCCGTCGTCCGGCGACATCCTAATGGAAGGCAAGAGCATCCTGTCGCGGCCGCCGCACCGGATCGCCGAGATCGGCATCGGCCGCACTTTCCAGAACGTCGCGCTGTTTCCTAATTTGTCGGTGATCGACAATGTCCGCGTCGGCGCGCATGCGCGCACCTCGAGCGACATCGTCAGCGACTCGCTGCGTCTCGCCTGGGTCCGCCGCGGCGAGAGCGACATGAACAAGAAGGTGCACGACATCCTCGGCTATCTCGATCTCGAGGACGTCGCCCACACCGTGGTCTCGGGACTTCCGTTCGGCACCCAGAAGCGCGTCGAGCTGGCGCGCGCTTTGGCCGCAGATCCGAAGATCCTGCTGCTCGACGAGCCGGCCGGCGGCCTCAATCACGAGGAAGTCTATGTGCTCGGCGATCTGATCCGCAAAATCCGCGATGACCGTAAAATTACGGTGCTGCTGGTCGAGCATCACATGGGTCTCGTGATGTCGATCGCCGACCACGTCGTCGCACTCAATTTCGGCCGCAAGCTGGCTGAAGGCACGCCGGCCCAGGTCCAGGCCGACCCCGACGTCATCAAGGCCTATCTGGGGAGCAAGGACCAATGACAGCGATGCTCAACGTCAAGGACCTGCGCGCCTATTACGGCCAGGTCCAGGCCCTGCACGGCCTCAGCTTTTCCCTCAACGAGGGCTCGCTGACCACGCTGCTCGGCGCCAACGGCGCCGGCAAGACCACCACGCTGCGGGCGATCTGCAACATGGTACGCTCGACCGGCGCGATCGAGTTCGAGGGCAAGCCGATCGGCACCCGTTCCACTGAGAATGTGGTTCGCCTCGGCATCGCCCACGTGCCGCAGGGCCGCGGCACCTTCACCAACATGACGGTGGAGGAGAACCTGCAGCTCGGCGCCATCAGCCGCTCCGACAAGGGCGCCATCGGCTCCGACATCGAGCGGATGTACGAACATTTCCCGGTGCTGAAGCAGCGCTACACCCAGCAGGCCGGCACGCTGTCCGGCGGCGAGCAGCAGATGCTCGCGGTGGCGCGCGCGCTGATGCTGCGGCCGCGCCTGATGCTGCTCGACGAGCCGTCGTTCGGCCTCGCGCCGCTGATCGTGCGCGACCTGTTCCGTATCCTCGGCAAGATCAATCGCGAGGAAAAGGTGACCATCCTGGTGGTCGAGCAGAACGCGCAGCTCGCGCTCGAGCTCGCCGACCAGGCCTATGTGATCGAAACCGGACGGATCGTGATGTCGGGCAATGCCAAGGACATCGCGAACAACGAAGACGTCCGCAAATCCTATCTCGGCTACTGAGGGAGCTGGCACAATGGAGCTTTTTGCCAACCAGGTCCTGGCCGGCATCGCCACGGGCGCGATCTATGCCTGCATGGCGCTCGCGGTCGTGATGATCTACCAGGCCATCGACCATCTGAATTTCGCCCAGGGCGAAATGGCGATGTTCTCGACCTTCGTGTCCTGGCAGCTGATGCAATGGGGCGTGCCGTATTGGGGCGCCTTCGTGCTTACTGTCGCCTTCTCGTTCGTCGCCGGCATCATCATCGAACGGCTGCTGTTCAAGCCGCTGGCCAAGGCGCCGATCCTGACCAACGTCGCCGGCTTCATCGCGCTGTACGCGATCATCAACTCGGTCGCCGGCCTGATCTGGGACTTCACCATCAAGCAATATCCGACGCCGTTCGGCTCCTCGCCGTTCCTCGGCAGCCAGCTGATCTCGACCCACCAGGCCGGCATGATCGGCATCACGTTGCTGATGCTGCTGCTGCTGTTCTTCTTCTTCCGCTTCACCCGGGTCGGTCTTGCAATGCGCGCGGCCGCCTCGCTGCCTGAATCGGCCCGGCTGGTCGGCATCAATACCTCGTGGATGATCGCGCTCGGCTGGGGCATGGCGTCCGCGATCGGCTCGATCGCCGGCATGATGATCGCCCCCGTGGTGTTCCTCGAGCCGAACATGATGCTCGGCGTGCTGATCTACGGGTTTGCCGCGGCCGTGCTCGGCGGCCTGTCGAGCCCGTTCGGCGCCGTGATGGGCGGCTTCCTGGTCGGCATCTTCGAGAACCTGGTCGGCACCTACATCCCCGGCGTCGGCAATGAGCTGAAACTTCCGATCGCGCTTGCGCTGATCATTGTCGTCCTGGTCGTGAAACCGGCAGGCCTGTTCGGCCGCGCCATCGTCAAGCGAGTTTGATCATGAGCGCCGCTGAAGAAGTCGAAGTCGTCACCGAAGGCCAGGCCGTCGAGGCTGTGCCCAAGCGCGCCATGACGCTGGGTTATGGCACCTCGCTCGTCGTGCTCGCCGCGCTGGTCCTGATCCCGCTGTTCGTGAAGAACTTCATCATCTTCCAGATGACGATGCTTCTGATCTACGGCCTTGCGGTGCTGGCGCTCAACATCCTGACCGGCGGAAGCGGCCAGTTCTCGCTCGGCCAGAGCGCGTTCTATGCCGTCGGCGCCTACACATCGGCGATCCTGATGGAGCATGCGGGCATGAACTATGCCCTCACGCTGCCGATCGCCGGCATCGTCTGCTTCGGCTTCGGCTTCCTGTTCGGCCAGCCGGCGCTGCGGCTCTCCGGCGTCTATCTGGCGCTTGCGACATTTGCGCTCGCCACCGCGATGCCGCAGCTGCTCAAGCTCGGCTATTTCGAGCAGTGGACCGGCGGCGTGCAGGGTCTCGTGGTGACCAAGCCGGACGCCCCGTTCGGCCTGCCGCTGTCGCAGGACATGTGGCTGTATTACTTCACCCTGGTGGTCACGATCGCGATCTATGTCGCCTCGGTGAACCTGCTGCGCTCGCGCTCCGGCCGGGCCTTCATGGCGATCCGCGACAACGAGATCGCGGCCTCCGCGATGGGCGTCGACGTCGCGCTGTACAAGACGCTGGCGTTCGGCGTCTCGGCCGGCATCACCGGCGTTGCCGGCGGTCTCGGCGCCATCGCGGTGCAGTTCGTGGCGCCGGACGGCTACACCATCCAGCTCGCGATCTCGCTGTTCCTCGGCATGGTGGTCGGCGGCGTCGGCTGGCTGCCCGGCTCGATCGTCGGCTCGGCCTTCATCATCTTCGTGCCGAACATTGCCGAAGGCATCTCCAAGGGCCTTTCCGGCGCGGTGTTCGGCGTGCTGCTGTTCCTCGTCATCTTCCTCGTGCCGCACGGCGCCAGGCAGGTTGCGATCGTTGCCCAGCAACTGGCCGCAAAGCTCAAGAAGAACTAAGAGCATGATCCGGAAAAGTGCGAAGCGGTTTTCCGAAGGAGATCATGCTCAAACCAGTTAAGCGCCTATAGAACCAAACCAGGAGACATTATGCTTTCTACGTTAAGGATC
>NZ_LGHK01000272.1 GCF_001908235.1 Bradyrhizobium sp. NAS96.2 | reverse complement strand
CAGGGCCGCGATGCCCAGCAGCGGCCGCGTCCGCAGCAGCAGCCGGCCGCCAATCCGCTGGAGTCGCTGTCGCTCGACATCGGCCGGCTGATGGACCGCACGCTGGCGGCCGAGATGTGGGATCGCTACCAGCGCGGCGAGAACAAGGCGTTCAGTAAGCGCCTCTACACGCCGGCCGGCCAGAAGGCCTTCGACGAGGTGGCCCGCAAGTACCGCGCCGACCGCGGCTTCAAGCAGACCGTCGACCGCTACATCGCGGAGTTCGAGCGCCTGCTCGACGAAGTCGCCCGCGAGGGTCGCGGCCAGCAGGAGCTGGCTGGCCACCTGACCTCGGAGACCGGGCTGGTCTACACCCTGCTCGCGCACGCCGCGGGACGGCTGGGGTAAGCCGATTGGCGAATAGTGAGTAGCGACTAGCGAACGAAAAACGGAGGCCGAAAGGCCTCCGTTTTGTTTTGGCGAGCTGATCAGCAGACCCGGTATCTGCGACAGCGCGATGGCAGATCGACGACCGTCATTGCGAGCGAAGCGAAGCAATCCATCCCTCAGCGTATGCGGCGCGATGGATTGCTTCGTCGCTTCGCTCCTCGCAATGACGGACGTGGCTGGCAGCGAACCCTTTTCGCTATTCGCCCTTCACCACTCGCCCAATCACGTCACTGCCGCCGCCGCGGCCCGGGTGCGGCTGCCGGAGCGGGCTCGGGTGCGGCGTTGTTGCTGCCGCCGAAGATCACCCGGCTCGGGTTGCGGTCGAAATTGTTCACGGCGCGGCTGATATCGGCGAGCGTGCGGCGGCCGTCGTTGATCAGGAGATTGGTCCGCTTGTCGACATTGTCGGCGAGCTCGCGGATCGACTTCACCATCAGGTTCAGCTCGCTGCCATTGTTGCCGCCGGCGATCGCATTGAGGCCCAGCATCAGATTGTCGGCCTTGCCCATCACGCCGTCGACCTTGAGCATGACGTTGTCGATCTTCTCGGAATTGCGCGCCAGCGCCTCGGTGAAGACCTCGAGGTTCTTCAGCGAATTCTTCACCGACTGCTGATTTTCGGCAACGATGCGGTTGACGTTTTGCAGCGTGGCGCGGATTGCCTCGGTGACGTCCTGCAGTGCGTTGGGGTCGGCGGTCAGAACCGGGATGCCGTCCTCATCCAGCGGCACCGGCGGGGCGGCCTCCTCACCGCCCTTCAGCGAGATCGCGGCGACGCCGGTGAGGCCCTGGAATTCGAGACCGACCAGGGTGTCCTTGCGGAGCGGTGCGTTGTTCTCGATCATCGCCAGCGCGACCACGCGCCGCGGATTGTCGAGCTTCACCGACACCACTTCCCCTATCCGGATACCGTTAAAATTGACGTTGCCGCCGTTGCGCAGGCCCGACGCCGGTCCCTCGAAGATCACCCGCAAGGGGCTGCGCTGCTTGGTGGTGTGCAGGCTCTGGAACCACAGCACGAAGCCGAACGCGGCAGCGATCACCGCCAGCGTGAAGGCCCCGATCAAGACGTAGTTCGCCCGCGTTTCCATCAATTGCTCGCGTTCATCAACTCTTGGATTACTCTTGAATTACTCTTGGGCTCTCGCGCAGCCACCCTGCGCGCGAGCCGGTCGAATTTCCTGTTGGCGCATGATCTCGTCCGAAAATCGGCTCCATTTTTCGGGATCATGGGCTAGGCCACAACGGCTCGGGCGCGCTTGCCGTTGAAATATTGCTGCAGCCATGGATGCTGCGATGCCTTCATGTCGGCGATCGATCCTGCAGCAATGATCTTACCGTTCCCTAAAACGGCGATACGGTCGCACGCGGTGTAAAGACTGTCGAGATCGTGGGTTACCATGAAAACGGTCAGCCCCAAAGTGCGCTGCAACGTCCGCACCAGCTCGTCGAAATCACCGGCGCCGATCGGATCGAGGCCCGACGTCGGCTCGTCGAGAAACACCAATTCAGGATCAAGCGCGAGTGCGCGCGCCAGCGCGACGCGCTTGATCATGCCGCCGGACAGTTCCGACGGATAGCGATCGGCGACCTCGGGCTTGAGGCCGACCATCACCAGTTTCGCGACCATGATCTCGTCGAGCAGCCGCTGCGAGACGCGCAGATATTCGCGCGCCGGAAACTGGATGTTCTGGCGCACGGTCAGCGAGGAGAACAGCGCGCCCTGCTGGAACAGGATGCCCCAGCGCCGCTCGACGGCGCGGCGCTGCGACGAGCTTGCGGCATCGAGATCGACGCCGAACACTTCGATGCGGCCGGAGACCTTCGGCACGAGGCCGATGATGGTGCGCGTCAGCACCGACTTACCGGCGCCCGACGGGCCGACGAAGCCGAGGATCTCGCCGCGCTTGACGTCGAGGTCGAGGCCGTCGAGCACGCGTGTGGTGCCGAATTGCACGGTGACGTCGCGAACCCGGATGATGGCGTCGATGTCCTGCTCCGCCATGATCACATCCCGATCGAGGCGAAGAAGATCGCGAACACGCCGTCCATCACGATCACGAAGAAGATCCCTTTCACCACCGACGCGGTGGTGTGCTGACCGAGCGATTCCGCCGATCCCTGCACCGCCAGCCCCTCGACGCAGGCGACGATGCCGATCACCGCCGCCATGACCGGCGCCTTGACCATGCCGACGATGAAATGGTCGATCGATATGGCATCACGAAGGCGGAGCAGGAAGGCCTCGGGATCGACGCCGCCATAGAGCCAGGCCACCAGGCCGCCGCCATAGAGCGCGGCCATCGCGCCGAGGAAGGCCAGGATCGGCAGCGCCAGCACCAAGGCCAGCATGCGCGGCAGGATCAGGACCTCGATCGGATCGAACCCCATGGTGCGCAGCGCGTCGATCTCCTCGCGCATCTTCATCGAGCCGAGCTCGGCGGTATAGGCCGAGCCGGAGCGGCCCGCCACCATGATCGCGACCAGCAGCACGCCGATCTCGCGCAGCACCAGCACGCCCAGCATGTCGACCACGAAGATGTCGGCGCCGAACCTGCGGAAATGGAAGATGCCCTGCTGCGAGATGATGCAGCCGATCAGGAAGGTGATCAGCACCACGATCGGCACCGCGCGCCAGCACACCTGCTCGAGATGATGCACCGTCGAGGTCAGGCGGAAGCTGCGCGGATGGATCAGCACCTTGCCGGCTGCGGCCAGCACCGCGCCGAGCATGTCGACCAGGCCGATGATGGTGCCGCTGACCCCGGCCACGGTGCGGCCGATCTGCTCGAGCATACCCGTGATCGACAGCCCCTCGCTCACGACCCTGGGCGCGGGGCCGACGCGGCGCACCTCGTCGACCAGGCTGGAGTAATTGGCGGAGAGGCCGGCGATCTCCGCTTCCGCGCTGGCATCGCTCAGGCTGCGGCGCAGCCGCTCGATCAGCCAGGCGCCGAAGGTGTCGAGGCTTGCGACCTGCGACACGTCGATGAAGATGTGGGGGCGGCTGCCGCGCAGCTTCTCGGCGTCGGAGACGATCCGCTCGAGCGCAGGGGCAAAGCGGGCGGTCCAGTTGCCCGCCGCGCACAACGCCAGTCCTTCGCCTTGGGCTATCCGCTCCAGTGTCGGGTCGCCGCTCACCTTTTGCCTACCCCTCAAGCCGGCTGGCCGTTGCATCTCCGGTGGCTTGCCGGATCGGCTTGTCGAATCTGTCACTAACCAGCCATAGTTGGTTGCGCGTCGCAAGCCACGGTTCAGGAAATAGTAGACTTTAAAATGACTTCCAGCCCATCTTGGACCATTTCCTTGAATGCTCGGATCGAGCGCTGGCCGATCGCCGGGACCTTCACCATCAGCCGCGGCGCCAAGACCGAGGCGGTCGTGGTGATGGCCGAGGTCAGCCAGGGCGGTCTGGTGGGACGCGGCGAGTGCGTGCCCTACCCGCGCTATGGCGAAACGCCGGAGGCAACGCTCAAGGCGATCCAGGCGATGCAGGAGCCGCTCGCCGGCGGCATGGACCGCACGGCCTTGCAGGCCCGGATGCCCGCCGGCGCGGCCCGCAATGCGCTGGATTGCGCGCTGGCGGACCTCGAGGCCAAACGCGCCGGTCAGCGGATCTGGAACCTGCTCGGACGGCCCGCGCCCGAACCGCGCACCACCGCCTACACGATCTCGCTCGGGACATCGGAGGCGATGGCGGAGGCCAGCGCGAAGGCAGCGCATCGCGCGCTGCTCAAGATCAAGCTCGGCGGCGATGGCGATGGCGCGCGGATCGCGGCCGTGCGCAGGGCGGCACCGCGCTCCGAACTGATCGTCGACGCCAATGAAGCCTGGACCGAGCACAACCTCGCCGCCAACCTCAAAGCCTGCGCCGATGCCGGCGTCACGCTGATCGAGCAGCCGTTGCCGGCGGGCAAGGACGAAGCGCTGGCGCGGATCAAGCGACCGGTTGCGGTCTGCGCCGACGAGAGCGTGCATGATCGCGCCTCGCTCGCGGGCCTGCGCGGCCGCTACGACGCCGTCAACATCAAGCTCGACAAGACCGGCGGGCTGACCGAGGCGCTCGCGATGGCGGATGCCGCCCGCGCGCTCGGCTTCGAGATCATGATCGGCTGCATGGTCGCAACCTCACTGTCGATGGCGCCGGCGATGCTGATCGCGCAAGCCGCGCGCTTCGTCGATCTCGACGGCCCGCTGCTGCTGGCGAAGGACCGCGACGACGGCCTGCGCTACGAGGGCAGCCTGGTCTATCCGCCGGAGGCCGCGCTGTGGGGATGATGGTGGGTTAGGCGTCGACGCGCCAGCCACATCACGAGCCCGCCCGCCGCCGCCATCGCGGCCATCATGTCGTAGACGCCGAGGCCGAACCGCGCATAGACCATGCCGCTGGCAATCGCCGTGGTGCTCGCGACGATGCCGCCGCAGGCGGTGAGATAGCCCTGCGCGCGCGCCATCACATGCACCGGCACGTGATGCACCATCAGCCCCATGATGCCGACCTGGGTCAGGCCAAAGCTCAGCCCGTGTCCGAGCTGGACCACGGCCAGCACCGCCAGCGGCGGATCCTGCGCGGTGATCGCCCAGCGCGCCACGGCGCTGCCGGCCGCGATCATCACCAGCACCGCCGACGGCAGCGTGAAGCGTGGCGAGGCCGCAAACAGCACGATCTCGGCGATCACGCCGAGCACCCAGAGCACCGCGATGGTGAGGCCGCTGAAACCGGCCTGCTGCCAGGCAATCGATGCGAAGATGTAATAGGCGCCGTGGCTGCCCTGGATCAGCGCCGAGGACACGATGATGGCGAGGAAAGTGGGATTGCGCAGCAGCTTTGGCGAACCGGCCGCGTGCGCGACGGTGGCCACCGGGCGGCCCAGCGGCAGCAAGGTCAGGCCGACCAGCGCACCGAGCACCGTCACGGCCGTGATGATCCAGATCAGATCGACCTCCGCGACATAGCGCAGCAGGAACCCGCTGATCAGCGCGCAGACCGCGAAGGCGGCCGAGCCCCACAGCCGCAGCGGCCCGTAGCTGAGGCCGAACTGCCTGACGCCGCGCAGCGCATAGGCGTCGGTGAGCGGCACCATCGGCGTCCAGACACAACACGTCAGCGCATAGAACGCGAGCAGCACGAACGGCTGGTGCTGGGTGCCGATCACGGCAAATCCGAACGCCGTCGCGAATCCCGTAGCGATGATCGCGCCGCGCAGCATCTGACGCCGTTCCGCAGCCGCTGTGACCAGCGGCAGCACGGTGAAGCGCGTCACCGGCGGCACCGCCGTGATGATGCCGATCCAGGTGGCATCGATCCCGATCGCCTTCATCCACACCGTGAAAAACGGCAGATGAACCCCGGTCATGCCGAACAGCGTGGCATAGAATGCCGCAAGGCTGCGCGCGAATCGCCGCGATGCAACTTTTGCTGCAATGGGGATTTGTGATTCGGAAGACATCAATTCAATTGCGATTCGCGCGATATCGTGGTGATCGTTAGCGTAACGCGCAGTGATTTGCGCGAAGAGATTGTGATGGCCGAAGAAGCATTCGCCCTGTCGCCGATATCCGCCCGCGCGGCCCTGCCGAGCGAGGAGGACTATGCCGCGATCAGCGCGGCCTTCATGGAGACCTCGCGGGGCCGCTGGTTCCTCGGCGAATACGCCAAGCGCAACCGCAATGCCGACACCCGCATGGTGCTCGATGCCGTGGCGCGGATCGAGGACAGCCTCAGCGCGCAGCGGCAGGCTGCCGCAGCGGCCATCAGGGACGAGCAGTTGGCGCAGGCGCTGGGCGCGCTGCGCGGCGCGATCGAGGCCGCCCAGGCCTCCGCCAAGTCAGCGCTCGACGGCGTCAGTTTCGAGCAGAATCTCGCGCCGGTTCGCAAGGGCGTGCGAGTGATCCGGGAGATCTCCTGGCGGCTGCGCGAGATCGGCAATGACGGCCGGATCTGCGACATCATCGATTCGCAGGCCAGCGCGATCGAGGCCGGTGCGTCCCAGGTTTCGATGGACGACGCCAAGGCCGTGCTGGACGCTGCCTTCGCGGCGCTGGCCCGCCGGCTCAGCGAGTTCGATCCGGACAAGGCGGCGACGCCCGCGGCCGAGCCGGCCGCGCCCCGAAGCACCGGTTGCGGAAC
>NZ_LGHK01000271.1 GCF_001908235.1 Bradyrhizobium sp. NAS96.2 | reverse complement strand
GGCCTCGGCGGCGTTGGCGACCCGCTTCTTCTTGCGCGCGTTCCAGGCCAGCGCCGCGGCGCCGGAGCCCAGCGCCAGGAAAGGCAGCGTCGGAATGCCCGGCAGCAGCGCCAGCACCAGCATGACGCCGGCCGACATGCCGAGCGCCTGCGGATAGCCGGAGAGCTGGCGCATCAGCGCCTTGTCGGCGGCGCCGGTGATGCCGGCCTTGGAGACGAGCAGGCCGGCTGCGGTCGAGACGATCAGCGCGGGCACCTGGGTGACGAGGCCGTCGCCGACCGTCAGCACGGTGTAGCTGCGGGCGGCCTCGCTGAAGGAGAGGCCCTGCTGGGCGACGCCGATGATGATGCCGCCGACGATGTTGATGCCGACGATCAGAAGGCCTGCGATGGCGTCGCCGCGGACGAATTTCGAGGCACCGTCCATCGCGCCGAAGAAGCCGCTTTCGTCTTCCAGCGCCTTGCGGCGCTCCTTGGCGGCCTTCTCGTCGATCAGGCCGGCGGAGAGGTCGGCGTCGATCGCCATCTGCTTGCCGGGCATCGAGTCCAACTGGAAGCGCGCCGCGACTTCGGCGATGCGGCCCGAACCCTTGGTGATGACCACGAAGTTCACGATCACCAGGATCGCGAACACGATGATGCCGATCACGAAGTTGCCGCCCATCACGAAGTTGCCGAAGGCTTCGATGACGTGGCCGGCGGCCGCCGTGCCCTCGTGGCCGTGGCTCAGGATCAGCCGGGTCGAGGCCATGTTCAGCGACAGCCGCAGCATGGTCGAGATCAAGAGGATGGTCGGAAACGACGAGAATTCCAGCGGCGCCTGGATGAACAGCGAGGTCATCAGGATCAGGATCGAGACCGTGATCGAGACCGCCAGGAAGAGGTCGAGCACGATCGAGGGCAGCGGCAGGATCAGTACCACCAGGATGGTGAGGACGCCGACCGCCAGCGCGATGTCGCCGCGCTTGAGGATGTCGCCGATCTCGCCGAGGCTCGGTAATCCGCTCTTGCCTGCCGTGCCCTGACCCGCCGTGATGTCGACCATGGTAGCCGCTCTCCCTCGCGACTGGCGGCCGCGGCCGCCAAGCGTCTGCGCGACGGCCGCAGGGCCGCCGTTCCGAAAGTGAGGCACCGCGCTGGCGTTCACGGGGATCTCCGCCCGTTAGACGCGTTCGACGACACTCGACTTCACTCGGCAATTCTTGCCGGGTGTATGGTTAGCAAAGGGTTAATAAGTGCCGTCTGAGGGCTGCGCCTGATGTCAAAGGCGTTCGGGCATGGGATTCCCGGCCGGAAAGGGGGCGGACCGTCCGGCTGTTCCGGCGACGGGGTCGCGGCCCCTATCTCAGCATACCGAGCACGGCGCCCGATGCGGCGATGAGGCCGAGCGTGATGACGCTGGCGCGCCACAGCAATTGCCGCCGGGCGGCGCGCCGGTCGTGGAACGCCAGCCAGTCGTGGACAAAGCCCACAGGGATATCGAACACCACCGTCGACTTGTTGCGACGGTGCGTCTCATGCTCGCAATACATCGTCCGGACGGTCGCCACGCCCAGCCGCTCGAGCTCGCAATGCCATTCCCAGGCATGCTTGCCGTTGGTCCAGCGATTTTCGAAAGGGGTCACGTGTGATTCCATGACGAGCCTCCTGGCCCACCCTTGAACCTCACGTGGCAATTCTAGCGCAATATCCGGGCCGGTGCGAGGCCGGTGTCGGCTGCACCGGACCGATCAGCGCGGCGTTAGTTGGCCGACTGCATCCATTTGCGCCAATGCGTCGGCTGGATGTCGAGGTGCCTGCTGCCGGCATGGTCGACCCACTCGGCGCCGTCCCGGTGGCACGGGAACATCAGCGCATGGACCATGCCGTCATAGTCGAGGACACAGACCTCGAGTTCCCGGTCCGACGGCGCTGTTGCAACGGGTAACCACTCTGCTGACGACGAATGCATGATGAGCCTCCGACAGTGTGCGCTTCGATCCTCATAACCTGCGAACTGCGCGCCATCCGGCGGGATGATAGGTCCGGATGGCGAGCCGCCAGTGTGAACCGGCTCGCATTGTATCAGTTTTTTCCTTGTCAGCATGGATCACGGTTCGGCCGACGATATTCCCGGCCGACCGGTCCGGCCGTGATCGCTGGGTCCACACCGCCATTGAACTTTCGCGGCCTCGTCTTCGACGAAAACGCCAGCAAGGCATTCAACCGCCGGAGGCATCCATGGCGAACCGCGCAGGTCGAACCGTCACGGCAGCATTCGCCGCGGCCATCGCGCTGCTGTCGGCGCCGGCCTCGGCCACGACGCTGCCCGACGATCGGACCTGGCTGATCCGCATGATCGCCTGCAACGGCAACGGCGTCCTGATGGAGGTCTATTTGCCGCAATCCGTCGCGTTCGCACCGCATGGCGGCATGGTGGCGGGCACAACGGCGGAGGGCTATTACACGCTCGATCTGACCGAGCTCAACAAGGGCAAGGGCCTCGAGCCGGTGCACGTCACGATGAGCGCGGACAAGAAGTTCGTGACGGTGGATCAGTACACGCGCGGCCTGCCGCCGACCCGCATCCCGGTCGGCGGCGGCACCGTCGATTTCGATCACCGGTTTGGGCTCGATGCGAAGTGCGGCCCGTTCCAGGCGCAGGATCCGAACTACGGCAAATGAGGTGCTCACGCGCCGGTGAAGTTCGGCGCGTCCCCTTGCTGCTGCATGCCTAATCTCTCGGCAATGCGGCTTGACCCGGAGGCAATTGCCGACGAAGTTCCGCGTGCCGTGGTAATTTCTTCTGAATATTCCCCTGAAGCTGCAACGTTCGTTCCCGACTCGAGCCGGGCATGGCTGCGCCTTGTCGTCGCCGTGGTGATCGGCTCGCTCGGCAGCGTCGGCATGTGGTCGGTCGTGGTGGCGCTGCCGATGGTGCAGACCGACTTCGGCGCGACCCGCGGAACGGCCTCGCTCGCCTTCACGATGGTGATGCTCGGCTTCGGCCTCGGCCAGGTCGTGACCGGCAAGATCAGCGACCGCTACGGTATCGTCGCGGCAATCGGCGCCGGGATCGGCATTCTCGGCCTCGGCTATATCGGGGCCGGCTACGCGCCGTCGATCCTGGCCTTCATCCTGCTCCATTTCGCGATCGGCCTGTCGTCGGCCGCGACCTTCGGTCCCCTGATGGCGGAGGCCTCGCACTGGTTCGAGCGCTACCGCGGGCTTGCGGTCGCGATCGCCGCCAGCGGCAATTATGTCGGGGGCACGGTGTGGCCGCCGCTGGTCAATTTCGGCATGCAGAGCGTCGGCTGGCGCACCACCCATATCGCGATCGGCATCTTCACCGCGATCGCGATGGCGCTGGCGCTCGTGGTGCTGCGGCTGTTGATGGGGGCGGCGACCCGGCGCAGCCATGTCAACGCGGCGCCGCCGCGCGTCGACCTCAAGCTCTCCACCAACGCGCTGACCGCGATCCTGTCGCTGGCGTCGATCTCCTGCTGCGTGGCGATGTCGATGCCGCAGGTTCACATCGTCGCCTATTGCGGCGATCTCGGCTACGGCGTGGCGCGCGGCGCCGAGATGCTGTCGCTGATGCTCGGCTTCGGCATCATCAGCCGGATCGGTTCGGGATTCCTCGCCGACAGGATCGGCGGCATCCGCACGCTCCTGATCGGCTCGATCGCGCAGGGCTCGGCGCTGCTGTTCTATCTGTTCTTCGACAGCCTGACCTCGCTCTACGTCATCTCGGCGATGTTCGGCCTGTTCCAGGGCGGCATCGTGCCGAGCTACGCCATCATCGTGCGCGAGGCGATGCCGGCGTCCGAGGCTGCGACCCGGATCGGCATCGTGATCTTCGCCTCGGTGTTCGGCATGTCCTTTGGCGGCTGGATCTCGGGCGTGATCTTCGACGCCACCGGTTCCTATGCGGCCGCCTTCGCCAATGGCCTGGCCTGGAACCTGCTCAACGTCAGCATCATCCTGCTGCTCCTGCTGCGGTCACGGCAGCGGCTGGCGATGGCATGAGCTGCGCTCATACCGCTTGACCGGCCTTCAGCAATGAGCAGCCGGTGATCTTCAAACTGCCGTCGGCCTGCCGCTCCAGCGTGTAGAGCGCCTCCCACGCCTCGCCATTGGCGTCGACGATGTGAACGCGCTGCGCAATCCGGTCGCCGTCGCTTTGCGCCGCGCCGAACTCGAAGCTCTTGTGGCGATAGACCGGCGCGTACTGGCTCTGCACCATCGACATGAAGATCTCGGCCTGCGGAAAGATCCGCCGGATCGCGGGCGCGGCGTAGGAATAGGCGCTAGCTGCGTCGTCGCGACCGAACGCCTGCTCCTGGGCGCGGATCACATCCCGCGCGGCGCCGGCGTCGTCGGCTCGGGCAGGTGAGGCGAGGGCGAACAGAATGGCGGCAATGAGGGCGATCGCGCGCATTGGAATGCTCCCTTCGATGGCTGAGCATACGCAAAAGAACCGCCGCGGTTTCATGCCCCATACGATTTCGATCAAAATTGATCTGCCGCAAGGCTCCTTCCGGCCGGCGCGTTAGCGTTCGTTCGTCAAGCTTGGAGGAGCGCCATGACCCTGGATACCATTCTCGTCGTCATCGCCGTGACTATGATGTTCGCAACGGTCGCATTCGTGATCGCCTATGGCGACCGGCAGACCCGCAACTTGTGATGGCGCAGCCATCAGGTCGCGCGGTTACCTGATCGAGCCCTTGAGATTGTCGATATCGGGCGAGGGCCGGGCGGGAAACAGCCGCGCGGTCGAGGAGTTGTCGAGCCGGCGCCTGCATTTGGCCTCATCGGCGCTGTCTTCAGCGCCGTCCTTCCCGGTGCGCTTCTTGGCGAAGGCATCGTCGAGCCGGTTGACGATCAGCATCGCATGGTCGCGCTCGAGCGTATCGGGATTCTTGCGCCGCTCGTCGGAGCGGAACGCGCCGCCTGCCATCTTGCCCGTCATCTCGTAGTCGCAGCCGGCCTTCCAGTCTCCCTGCTCCCATTTCCATCCCTTGGCCGTCACGGCGCCGTTGCCGTCGGCGGTGACCTTGATGATGGCGTTGTAGGCGAGCCAGACGCCGGCAAGTCCGCTGCGCTTGTCGTCAAAGCCTTCGAGCAGCGCCAGGCGTTCGCGCTGCAAGCCGTCGACGTGATCGCGTGCATCGACGGTGAAGTGGACCTGCGAGCTCTGCTTGTTCCAGGCCGGATGCAGGAATTCCGGGAATTGTTCGGTCTGGCTCTTCACCCAGTTGCGCTGGTCGTCGATCAGCGCGCGCCGCGTCGCCTCGTCGAGCCGCGGCTGCAACGCCTTCCAGGCGCGGTTCAGCCGCTGGTCGTTGTCGGCGAGATCAGGATCGGCGCAGATTTCCTCGTCGGTCGCCGTTTCAGGCTTCGTGCAGTCGAAGGTCGGCGCGACGAAGGTGATGTCCGCTTTGTCGGATGCCGCATCCTTGCCGGCGGCAAAATAGCTGCCGGTGACCTGCCACATCGACGAGCAGTCGTTGAGGCCGTCCCAGTCCTCGTCATCGATGGTCCCGACGATCCGCAAGGTCTCGCCCTGGCGGCGGAGTTTTAGTGACGGCGGCTTGGCGGGCGCGGCGGCTGCGTCCGTCGCCGTGTCGGTCTTTGGCTTGTCGGCCGGCGTGTCCGCAACGATCACCACGGTGCCGGCGAGCCATGCCGTCCCCGAAGGCTGCAACTCGGCGGTCAGCTTGCAGGTCCGCCTGCGGTCGCCGCCATAATCGCCGCGCAGATCGGCGGCGAGGCGATAGGCGCCGCCGTCGGCCGGCGTCAGCGTGATGCTGCCGAAGGCATTGACCCATTTGCCGGCAATGCCGGGCCGGCCGGATGCGATCCCCTCGAGCATAGCCGCGCGGCGGCGCAACGCTTCGGTGAAGCTCTGCTTCAGTTCGTCCTCGCCGGAATCGGCCAGCACTTCCGCGGCGTCGATGATCATCTCGTTGAACCAGGCCTGGTCGCGCTTCAACAGCGGCTTGACGTTCGCTGGCATCTTCGCGAGTGCCGCGTCGAATGCCTTGTCGATCTGCATCACCAGTCTGTCGGTACCGGCCTCCTTGCAGTCGGCGGTCTTGATCGTGCTATCGCCGCTGTCGCCGCACAGGCTGATCGCGGTCGGCGCGCTGCTCGATGCGCGCAGGAAATCGTCCATCGCAACCGATGGGCCGGACGAAAGGACCGTGATGGCCGCGACGGCGGCGGCAAGCCGTGGGGAGCAAGGCATGGACGTCATCCGCAAATGCCGCGACACGCGGCCCTTGCGGCTTGGGTCGCGCATCGCCTGCGCCGGGTTCAAAACGTCGGCGGCGTGCAGGCCGAAATCACCTCGCACGGCTTGGCGCCGATGCAGCGGAAGCGGTGCGGGCGGCGGCTTTCGAAGTAATAGGCGTCGCCGGCATTGAGCACCCGCCGCTCGTCGTCGACCGTGACCTCGAGCCGGCCCGAGACCACGATGCCGCCTTCCTCGCCCTCATGCACCAGCGGCACCCGGCCGGTGTCGCTGCCGGGCTCGTAGCGCTCTTTCAGGATCTGCAACGCACGTCCGAACAGGCTGTCGCCGATCTGCAGGTAGGAGATCGGCTTCTTGCCGATCTCGGTCAGCTCGTCGGCGCGGTAGAACGCCTTGCGCGGCCGCTCCGGCTCGATCGCGAAGAACTCCGCAAGCCCCATCGGGATGCCGTCGAGGATGCGCTTCAGCGCGCCGACCGACGGGTTCATCTGGTTGGATTCGATCAGCGAGATCGTCGAATTGGTCACGCCGGAGCGCTTGGCGAGCTCGCGCTGCGACAGCTTGTGCCGCGCGCGGATGAATCGAAGCCGACCGCCGATGTCGACGCTCATGACAGGATCCCTGTTGCAGGTGTTGCGGATCGAACAAATCTTCGCAGACCGCCTCAACAAGATCAATGGCTTGCGGTGTGACAGAAAAGGACTTGTTGAGTGCCGTGAAGAATGGTCCGACTAGGCTAACCAACAATGGAGCGCCGCCGTGACCGTTCATCAGATTCCGAACACCATCAAGACCGATTCGTTCTGGATGCCCTTCACGGCCAACCGGCAGTTCAAGAAAGCGCCGCGGCTGTTCTCCTCCGCCAAGGGCATGTACTACACCTCGGTCGACGGCCGGCAGGTGATCGACGGCTCCGCCGGTCTGTGGTGCGTCAACGCCGGCCATGGCCGCCCGCAGATCGCGGCCGCCGTCGAGCGCCAGCTGTCGACGCTGGACTTCGCGCCGTCCTTCAACATGGGCCACCCGCTGGCGTTCGATTTCGCCGAGCGTCTCGCCGAGATCGCCCCGAAGGGGCTGGATCGCATCTTCTTCACCAATTCGGGCTCTGAGTCGGTCGATACCGCGCTGAAGATCGCGCTGGCCTATCACCGCGCCGCCGGCCAGCCGACCCGCACCCGTCTGATCGGCCGCGAGCGCGGCTATCACGGCGTCGGCTTCGGCGGCATGTCGGTCGGCGGCATGGTCGCCAACCGTCGCCAGTTCGCGACCCATCTGCCTGGTGTCGACCACATCCGTCATACCCATGATCTCGCCCGCAACGCCTTCGCCAAGGACCAGCCGGACCACGGCGCCGAGCTCGCCGACGACGTCGAGCGGATGGTCGCGCTGCATGGCGCCGACACCATCGCCGCCGTGATCGTCGAGCCGGTGCCGGGCTCGACCGCGGTGCTGCCGGCTCCGAAGGGCTATTTGCAGCGGCTACGCGAGCTCTGCACCAAGCACGGCATCCTCTTGATTTTCGACGAGGTCATCACCGGCTTCGGCCGTCTCGGCACCCCGTTCGCCGCCAACTTCTACGGCGTGACGCCGGACATGATGACGACCGCCAAGGGCATCACCAACGGCACCGTGCCGTGCGGCGCGGTGTTCGCCAGCCGCCAAGTCCATGACGGGCTGATGGTCGGCCCTGACAACGCCATGGAGCTGTTCCACGGCTACACCTATTCGGCGCATCCGGTGGCCTGCGCGGCGGGTCTTGCCACGCTCGACATCTACAAGGACGAGGCTCTGCTGACCCGTGGCGCCTCGATCGCCGACTACTGGCGCGATGGCCTGCACTCGCTGAAGGGCCTGCCGAACGTCGTCGACATCCGCAACCAGGGTCTGATGGGCGCGGTCGAGCTCGCGCCGCGTGACGGCGTCGTCGGCGTACGCGGCTACGACGTGATGGTCGACTGCTTCAATCGCGGCCTCTACTTCCGCATGAGCGGCGACTCGCTGGCGCTGTCGCCGCCCTTGATCGTCGAGAAGTCGCACATCGACGACATCGTCTCGATCCTCGGCGATTCAATCAAGCGCGTGGCCTGATAATTGCTAGAGCGATAATTGCAAGCGAGATAATCGCTAGCTCTACAAATTGCTGTCGCCGTTGCGAAGCAGAGTGGTTTCGCAGCGGCGATTGCGTTTTCGCTGCAGGATGTGAGGAAAAGTGAAGGTCCTTGTTCTCGGCAGTGGCGTGATCGGCGTCACCTCGGCCTATTATCTCGCGCGCGCCGGCCATGAGGTGACGGTGATCGACCGCCAGCCGAAGCCCGCGCTGGAAACCTCCTTTGCCAATGCCGGCGAGGTGTCGCCGGGCTATTCATCGCCCTGGGCCGGCCCCGGCGTGCCGGTGAAGGCGGTGAAGTGGCTGTTGATGAAGCACGGCCCGCTGGTGATCCGCCCGAAGCTCGATCCGGTGATGTGGCTGTGGCTGCTCAAGATGCTGCGCAACTGCACCACGGCGCGCTACGCGGTGAACAAGAGCCGGATGATCCCGATCGCGGAATACAGCCGCGACTGCCTGCAGGCGCTGCGCAGCGAGATCGGCATCCGGTACGACGAGCGTGCGAAAGGCACGCTGCAGCTGTTTCGCTATCAATCGCAGCTCGATGGTACCGGCGACGACATCGCGGTGCTGAAGCAATATGGCGTGCCGTTCGAGGTGCTCGACCGCGAGGGCTGCATCGCCGCCGAACCGGCGCTCGCCGGCGTGAAGCAGAAATTCGCCGGCGGGCTGCGGCTGCCGCATGACGAGACCGGCGACTGCCACATGTTCACGCAGGCGCTGGCGCTGGAAGCCGAGAAGATCGGCGTGCGCTTCAATTTCAATACCGGCATCGACGGGTTGAATGCGGACGCAACCCGCATCACCGGCGTTGCGACCCGCGCCGGCGTGATGACCGCCGATGCCTATGTGCTCGCGCTCGGCAGCTATTCGCCGCATCTGGTGCGGCCGCTCGGCATCTCGCTGCCGGTCTATCCGGTGAAGGGCTATTCGATCACGGTGCCGATCAAGGACGCGAGCGGCGCGCCGGAATCGACCGTGATGGATGAGAGCTACAAGGTCGCGATCACCCGGCTCGGCGATCGCATCCGCGTCGGCGGCACGGCGGAAATCTCCGGCTACTCGACCAAGCTCTACGCCGCGCGCCGCGCGACGCTGGACCATTCGCTGACCGATCTGTTTCCGCGCGGCGGCGATCTTCCCAAGGCCACCTTCTGGTGCGGCCTGCGCCCGATGACGCCGGACGGCCCGCCGGTGATCGGCGCGACGCGCTATTCCAACCTGCACCTCAACACCGGCCACGGCACGCTCGGCTGGACCATGGCCTGCGGCTCGGGCCGCGTGCTCGCCGACATGCTCTCGGGGAAGACGCCCGAGATCGACACCAAGGAGCTGTCGATCAAGCGCTACGACCAGAGGTTCGGGTGAAGCCGCGGTTGCGGACGAGCCTCTACTCGGCGGCGTTCCTCACCGGCGGTTCGGCATCGTC
This sequence comes from Bradyrhizobium sp. NAS96.2, assembly GCF_001908235.1. Classification (GTDB taxonomy): domain Bacteria; phylum Pseudomonadota; class Alphaproteobacteria; order Rhizobiales; family Xanthobacteraceae; genus Bradyrhizobium. The sequence goes on along the minus strand of NZ_LGHK01000271.1, from coordinate 12,478 downwards.
GTCCCGCTTGGTTGCCGTCCAGCTCGACAGCGCGTTCGAGAGCCGATCGAGGTAGAGATACACGACCGGCGTCGTGAACAGCGTGAGCGCCTGGCTCACGATCAGGCCGCCGACCATCGCATAGCCGAGCGGCTGGCGGATTTCCGATCCCGTTCCGGTGCCGAGCATCAGCGGCACGCCGCCGAGCAGGGCCGCCATCGTCGTCATCATGATCGGCCGGAAGCGCAGCAGCGCCGCTTTCCGGATCGATTCGCGCGGCGACAGGTGCTCCTCGCGTTCGGCGGCGATCGCGAAGTCGACCATCATGATGCCGTTCTTCTTCACGATCCCGATCAGCAGGATGATGCCGATCAGCGCGATCAGGCTGAAATCGAACCCGAACGCCATCAGGATCGCCAACGCGCCGACCCCGGCCGATGGCAGCGTGGACAAGATCGTGAGCGGATGGATGTAGCTTTCATAGAGCATGCCGAGGATCAGATAGACCACGACCAGCGCGGCCAGGATCAGGAGCGGCACCGAACTCAGTGATTGCTGGAAGGCCTGCGCGGTGCCCTGGAAGCTCGAACTGAGCGTACCCGGGGCGCCGAGGTCGGCGACGGCGTTCTGGATCGCGTCGGTGGCCTGGCCCAGCGCCACGCCCTGCGCGAGGTTGAAGCTGATCGTGGTCGCCGGAAACTGCCCCTGGTGGGCGATCGCGAGCGGCCGCACCGGAACCGTCGTCCACTTGGCGAACACCGAGAGCGGCACTTCGTCTCCGGTCGTCGGCGACTTGATGTAGAGCCTGTCGAGCGTGTCGAGCTTGCCCTGCAATTCGGGGAGGATCTCGAGGATGACGTGATAGCTGTTGAGCTGGGTGAAGTATTGCGTCACCTGGCGCTGTCCGAACGCGTCGTACAGCGTGTCGTCGATCAGTTGCGGCTGGATGCCGTAGCGCGAGGCGGTGTCGCGATCGATCGTCAGCGTCAGCGTCGTTCCCTCGGTTTGCTGGTCGGTGGCGACGTCGCGCAGTTGGGGCAGGGTCTTCAGCCTGGTCAGGATCTTCGGCGCCCATTCGTTCAGCTCGGCGAGGTTGGCGTCCTGCAGGGTGTATTCGAACTGCGTCCGCGTGGCGCGGCCGCCGAGCCGGACGTCCTGCGACGCCTGCATGTAGAGCCGTGCGCCCTCGACCGCCTCGAGCTTCGGCCGCAGCCGAGCGATGATCTGCTCGGCGTTCGCGTCGCGCTCCTCGCGCGGTTTCAGCGTGATGTACATGCGGCCGGAATTCAACGCGGTGCCGCCGCCGCCGATGAACTCGGCCATGCTGTCGACCGCGGGATCGGCCCGGACAATGCTGCTGAGTTCTTCCTGATGCCGCTTCATGTCGGCAAACGAGATATCTTCCGCCATCTGCGATACGGCGATCAGGAAGCCGTTGTCCTGTTGCGGGAAGAATCCCTTGGGAATGATCACGAACAAATAGACCGACAGCGCAACGGTCGCGAAGAAGATGCATAGCGTGGTGCGGCTCCAGCGCAGCGCCAGATCGAGACCGCGCTCGTAGCCGTGCAGCATCCGATCGAATGCCGCTTCGCTCCATTGGTAGAGCCGGCCGTGCCTGGTTTCGGCATGCGCGCGCAGGAAGCGCGATGCCATCATCGGCGTCAGCGACAGCGACACCACCAGGGAGACGAAGATCGCCATTGCCAGGGTCACCGCGAACTCGCGGAACAGCCGGCCGATCACGCCGCCCATCAGGAGCAGCGGGATCAGCACCGCAACCAGCGAAATGCTGATCGACAGGATGGTGAACCCGATCTCGCCCGCGCCTCGTAGTGCCGCGGCGAGCGGCCGCTCACCCTGCTCGACATAGCGCGTGATGTTTTCCAGCATGACGATGGCGTCGTCGACCACGAAGCCGACCGCAATCGTCAGGGCCATCAGCGACAGATTGTCGAGCGTATAGCCGAACACCCACATCAGCGCGCAGGCACCGAGCAGCGCGAGCGGCACGGTGACGGCCGGAATCACCGTGGCCCAGAAGCTGCGCAGGAACAGGAAGATCACCATGACGACGAGCACGATGGTGATCAGCAGGGTGATCTGCACGTCCTCGACCGCCGCGCGGATCGTCAAGGTCCGGTCGCTGATGATCTTGATCTTGATGGCGGGCGGAATCGCGGCGATGAGTCTTGGAAGTTGCTCCTTGATCCTGTCGACCGTTCCGATGACATTGGCGCCGGGTTGCTTGAAGATGACGAGGAACACGCCGCGTTGGCCATCCGCCCAGGCGGCCTGTTTCATGTCTTCCGGCGCGGCGACGGCCTGGCCGATGTCGCGGATCCGCAACGGGCCGCCGTTGCGGTAGGCGACGATGACGTCATTCCAGTCCTTGGCATCCGGCAGCTGATCGTTGGCGTAGATCGTGTAGGCGCGGCTCGCGCCGTCGATGTTGCCCTTCGGACTGTCTGTCGTGGTGATGGCGATCTGGCCGCGGATGTCTTCCAGCGAGAGCCCCTTGGCGACCAGCTTGGCGGGATCGACCTGCACGCGAATGGCGGGCTTCTGCTGCCCGCCGATGAACACCTGGGCGACGCCCGAAATCTGACTGATCTGCTGCCCGAGCTGGGCGTCGACCGCATCGCTCACCTTGATCAGCGGCAGGGTGTCCGAGGTCGCCGACAAGATGAGGACAGGCGAGTCCGCCGGGTTGACCTTGCGATAGGTCGGCGGCGACGGCAGGTTCTTCGGCAACTGGCCGCCCGCGGCATTGATCGCCGCCTGGACATCGTTGGCGGCGCCGTCGATGTTGCGGTTCAGATCGAACTGGATGGTGACCGCGGTCGAGCCGAGCGAACTCGTCGAGGTCATCTGCGCGATGCCGGGAATCTGCGCGAATTGCCGCTCCAGCGGCTGCGCGACGGAGGAGGCCATGGTTTCGGGGCTGGCGCCGGGCAGGCTTGCGGAGATCTGGATGGTCGGAAAGTCGACCTGCGGCAGCGGCGCGACCGGCAGCAGCGGATAGGCGACCATGCCGACGAACAGAACGCCGGCCATCAGCAGCGAGGTGCCAATGGGGTAGCGGATAAACGGAGATGAGATGCTCTCGTTCATTTCTGCAATCCAAATGAACGGCAGGCGCATCTTTTCCCGAATGCCGGGAGTCGTCCTCGAAAGCTCGAGCGCGAACGCGCGTTTTCCTCGCCATGGCCAATTGGCAGATCGCGAAGTTGGCCTGCGCGTCTGCCTGTTTTCTTGCCAGCATAATCATTCCTGAGGACGGCGTGAATGGAAACATCGGATGGTCCATTCGACCTTCGTTCAATTGCCGCTGTTGGGGAGCCGTCAAACGTGTGCCTGGCGCGTGATATATCTTATTACGATATATCCGTCCCGTTCGGCCGGCTGCGCGATGGATCAACGAAAAGCCCGGCGCGGTGGCCGGGCTGGATCGCAAATATGAACTAGAGCAAATATGAGCTTGGACGCGTCAATACGATGATCTAGCCGGACGCCGGCCGGACCGTCTGTGCACTTTTTCACATTTGCCGATTTCTTTTTTGCTGCAGGCTCCGGCTGCAAGCGTAGCCCGGATGAGCGGAGCGATATCCGGGGTCCTTGATCCCGCATGTCGCTTCGCTCATGCGGGCTACCTGGCTTGGCTCAAGCTATGTTCGGCGCGGGGCTTTTCGGTCGGCCTTTCTCGCAGGCTTTGCCGTCGTCGCGGCGCTCGCCGGCTGCACGCGCAAGCCGTCCACGAACACATCCAGCAGCCTGAGCGCGGTGGTCTGCCAGCCCGGCTGGTCGTGCATGTAGCACATGCCGATCAGCGCGCGCAGCACGTCCTCGGCGCTGATATCGCTGCGGATGACGCCGGCTGCGACCGCACGCGCGAGCAGGGTGCCGATCGCCTTGGTCAGGCGATCGAACGAATAGGCGTGCAGCTCGGTCGAGCCGTGCGCGACCAGCGCGAGCGCTGCGACCATGCCCTTCTTGGTGGCGACGAATTCCACATTGGCGCGCAGCCAGCGTCGCAGCGCCTCGACCGGCTCGGGGGCGCATTGCAATTGCTCGGCAAGATCGCCGAGCTGCTCGACCTCGCGGCGATAGACCGCCTCATACAGCGCCTCGCGGGTCGGGAAGTGGCGGTAGAGCGTGCCGATGCCGACGCCGGCATGGCGCGCCACGGCCTCCAGGCTCGCCTCGCTGCCGCCGGCCGAGAACACGGCCTTGGCCGCTTCCAGCACGCGCTCGCGGTTGCGCACAGCATCGGCGCGCGGCTTGCGGACAATTTCTGGTGATGGATCGGCCATTGCTTTTTCTTTTCACCCTCCCTTGTAAACGGAGGATGCCTCCGTATATGGCGACCAGCACCGGGCCTGACAAGGCGCGCCGATCATGCATCGGCGGCCACGGGTTCCTGTTGCCTCGATTCAACCCGACCATACACTGATCGGAGCCCTGCATGAATCTCCCACTCAGTCTCACCATCAACGGCGTCCGCCGGGAAATCACCCTCGACGACCCCCGGGTCACGCTGCTCGACCTGCTGCGCGAGCGGCTCGACCTCACCGGAACCAAGAAGGGATGCGACCGCGGCCAGTGCGGCGCGTGCACCGTCCTGGTCGACGGCCGCCGCATCAATTCCTGCCTCGCGCTCGCCGTCAGCCATGACGGCGCGGAGATCACCACCATCGAAGGCGTCGGGCGCGGCGGCGAGCTGCATTCGGTGCAGGCCGCCTTCATCGCCCATGACGGTTTCCAGTGCGGCTTCTGCACGCCAGGCCAGATCATGAGCGGCATCGGCCTGATTCAGGAAGGGCAGGCCGGCGACGATCCGGAGCGGGTGCGCGAGTGCATGAGCGGCAATCTCTGCCGCTGCGGCGCCTATCAGGGGATCACCGAGGCCGTGCTCGAGGCACAATCCAACATGACCGCCACCAAGCAGAGGCGCTCCGCATGATGAATTTCGATTATGTCAGGCCGGCCAGCGTCGCGGACGCGATCGCGGCGGCCTCCGAAAAGGGCGCGAGCTATCTCGCCTCCGGCACCAATTTGCTCGACCTGATGAAGGGCGGCGTCAGCCGGCCAAGCCGCCTCGTCGACGTCACGCGCCTGCCCGGCTCGACCGCATCGAGCGTCTCGCCGACGGGAGCTTGCGCATCGGCGCGCTGGTGCGCAACGCCGATCTCGCGCATGACGCCGAGTTCGCGCGCAGCTATCCGGCGGTCGCCGAGGCGCTGCTGTCCGGCGCGTCCGCGCAGTTGCGCAATGCCGCCACCGTCGGCGGCAATCTGATGCAGCGGACACGCTGCGCCTATTTCTACGATGCCGGGAGCGCCTGCAACCGGCGCTGGCCGGGCGCCGGCTGCGACGCGCTGAAGGGCGAGAACCGCCTGCACGCAGTGCTCGGCTGGAGCGAGGGCTGCATCGCAACCCATCCGTCTGACTTCTGCGTGCCGCTGGTGGCGTTCGACGCCGTCGTCGAGATCGAGGGCAAAGGCGGCCGGCGCGAGCTGCCGCTCGAGGCGCTGCATCGTCTGCCCGGCGAGACGCCGGAGCGCGAGACCGCGCTGGAGCGTGGCGACCTGATCGTCGCGCTGCGGCTGCCGACTGAGGCGAAAGACTTCGCCAGGCATGCCCGCTACATCAAGGTGCGCGAGCGCACGTCCTACGCCTTCGCGGTGGTCTCGGCTGCTGCGGCCTTCCGCATCGAGGGCGGCAAGATCCGCGAAGCGCGGCTCGCGCTCGGCGGCGTTGCCGCAAAACCGTGGCGCGCGCGCGAGGCCGAGCAGGTGCTCGCGGGCGCCAGGCCGGATCCGGCGGTCTATCGCGAGGCGGCGCGCGCCGCGCTCGCCGCCGCAAAGCCGTCCGGCGACAACGCCTTCAAGATCGAGCTCGCGCAGCGCATCGTCGCGCGCGCGCTCACCCTTGCTGCCCGAGGCACGCCGGATCGCATTCCCGCGCTGCCGGGCTCTCCCTTCTCGTCCGTTGCAGGAGCGTAACGCATGACGGTTGAACTCAGTCTGACCCGCGACCCCGCCCATATCCGGCATGGCTCGAACATCGGCCAGCCGATGACCCGCACCGACGGCGTGCTGAAAGTCACCGGCAAGGCGCGCTATGCCGCCGACAATCATCCGGCCGGCATGGTCTATGCCGTGATCGCGACCAGCTGCATCGCGCGTGGCCGTGTCACTTCGCTCGATGTCGCCGCCGCCAAGCGCTATCCCGGCGTGATCGACGTGATGACCCCGGCGCACAAGCCGGAGCTCGCGGAAGATCCCGACGCCAAGGGCAATCCGTTCGCCTTCCGCATGGAGCTCTTGCAGAGCGACGAGGTGCGCTACGCCAACCAGGCGATCGCGGTCGTGATCGCCGAGACGCTGGAGGCCGCAACCGAAGGCGCGGCGCTGCTGTCGCCGCGCTACCAGGTCGAGATCGCGCGCGTCGGCCTCGACGCCGGCGAAGCTTACGCACCGCCGGTGGTCGGCATCGGCAATCCCGCCGAAGTCCGCCATGGCGATATCGACGCCGGCATGGCTGCGGCTACGAAGCTGACTGATGCGACCTACGAGACCCCGGCGCAATATCACAACGCGATGGAGCCGCACGCGATCGTCGCGGTGTGGGACGGCGACCGTCTGTTCATCGATACGCCGAGCCAGGGCATGGGCTTCGCCCAGATGCGCGTCGCCGGCCTGTTCGGCATTCCGCCGGCGAACATCCACATCAACAGCCCGTTCCTCGGCGGCGGCTTCGGCTCCAAGGGGCTGATCTCCGGGCCGCAGGTGCTCGGCATCATGGCGGCCAAGCTGATTGGCCGTCCGGTCAAGCTCGTGCTGCGCCGTGGCCAGATGTATGGCCCGGTCGGCCATCGTCCGCCGACCCGCCAGCGCATCCGGATCGGCACCGACGATGCCGGCGTGCTGGCCGTGATCAATCACGAGGCGCGCGTCACGACGTCGAGCTTCGACGATTTCTACGAGCCAGCGGCCGACGCCTCGCACACGCTCTATGCCAGCCCGGCGATCCGCACCGCCCATGAAGCGGTGCGCGTCGACACCGGCACGCCGCTGTTCATGCGCGCGCCGGGCGAGGCCACCGGATCGATCGTGCTGGAAAGCGCGATCGACGAGGCGGCGTTCGCCTGCGGCATCGATCCGCTGGAGTTCCGGCTGAAGAACTATGCCGAGGTCGAGCCGACCACCGGCAAGCCGTTCTCCTCCAAGGCGCTGCGCCAGTGCTATGCCAGGGCCGCCGAACGCTTCGGCTGGGCGGGACGTCCACTGCAACCGAGGCAGATGCGCGACGAGAACGGTTTTCTGGTCGGCTGGGGCATGGGGACCGCGACGTTCCCGGCCATCATGTTCCAGGGCAACGCGCGCGCGGTGATCCGCGCCGATGGCAACGGTGTGATGGAGACTGGCGCGCATGACATGGGGCAGGGCGCCTGGACCGCGCTGGCGCAGATCTCGGCCGACTCGCTCGGTCTCGATTTCGACCAGCTGACGTTCCGCTCCGGCAGCTCCGATCTGCCCGATGCCGGCATTGCCGGCGGCTCGGGGCATACCGCAACCGTCGGCGCCGCAATCCACAATGCCGGTGCTGCCGTGATCGCAAAACTCGCCGAGCTTGCGACCACGGACGAGCGCTCGCCGCTGTTCGGCGCCGGCAATGCCGGCGTGGTGGCGCGCGGTGGACGGCTGCATCGCCGCGACGACGATGCGCGCAGCGAAAGCTACGTCGAGATCCTGGCGCGCGCCGGCCTCGCCGAGGTCGACGCCAGCGGCAGCGGCGCAGCGGATGCGGCGGCGCAGTCGCAATATGCGATGCACGCGCATGGCGCTGTGTTTGCCGAGGTCAAGGTCGATCCGGAGCTCGGCCAGATCCGCGCCACGCGTCTGGTCGGCGCGTTCGCCGCCGGCCGCATCATCAATCCGTTGATGGTGCAGAGCCAGCTGCGCGGCGGCATGATCTGGGGCCTGTCATTCGCGCTGCATGAGGAAGCGGTGATGGACCATCGTTCGGGACGCATCCTGAACGCGAACCTCGCCGAGTATCATGTGCCCGTGAATGCCGACGTGCCGCCGATGGAAGTGATCACGGTCGACGAGCACGATCCGCACGTCAATCCGCTCGGCATCAAGGGCGTCGGCGAGATCGGCATCACCGGCAGCGCCGGCGCAGTCGCCAACGCCGTCTTCCATGCCACCGGCATCCGGGTGCGGAATTTCCCGATCAAGATCGAGGAGATCGTGATGGGGTTGGGCTGACGCTGGCTCGACGTGATCGCGCCGTAACAACAGGTGTCGTCCCGGCGAAAGCCGGGACCCATAACCACGAATGTGAGTTACGGAGCGACGCTGGGGCCGCAGCTTTCTTCGACAACACAATCCTGTGGTAATGGGTCCCGGCCTTCGCCGGGAGCCGGGACGACGGCGGTAGAGGAAGCGCAGCCTACCCCGCCGCCGTCACGCAATTCACCCACAGCACCACGGCGTTGGCATCGCGCGCCGGATTGGAAAATCGGTGCGGCCTGCGGCTCGCGAAGCGGAAGCTGTCGCCCTGCTTCAGCGTCCAGGTCTCGGTGTCCACCGTCAGCGTCATCTCGCCCTGCAGCACAAGGCCGGCCTCTTCGCCGTCATGGGTATAGAACTCGTCGCCGGTGTTGCCGCCGGGTTCGAGGTGCACCAGGAACAGATTGAGCCGGCTCTCGCTGCCAGCGGGGCTCAAGAGCTGCTTTGAGATTCCGGTGCGCCACAGTTTCAGCTCGGCGCGCTGCACCTCGCGGGTCACCACGCCGCCGGCGCTGTCATCCTTCCGCGCCGCGCCGAACAGCGCGGCGATGCCGACGCCGAGCACGTCGGCCAGTGTCGCCAGCACGCGCAGCGAAGGCGACGAGAGGCCGCGCTCGATCTGGCTGATGAAGCCGATCGACAAATCGGTGCGCGCGGCGACCAACTCCAGCGACATCTGCTTGGCGCGGCGCAGGTCGCGGATGCGGCGTCCGACCGCGAGATCCATCGCGGGCTCGGCCGGCTTCTTCACGGGCTTTTTGGCCGCGCGGCGTGCCGTCACGGGCTTCGCTGCCGCACCTTTGCGCATTCTCCTGCCGCCGCTCACGTCACACAGCTTCCTTCATGTGCATGAAAACCGCTTGCATTGGCCGCGGTTTCGTGACCACAATTTCATATTGGTGAAAATAGGCCGGAACGGCGTCGCCCGCAACCAAAAGCGCTGACACAGCGGGCGAGGCGGAACCGGCGCCAGTTCGGGAGGTGGTGCGATGTCCTTTCAGCGTCTCGTCCAGGCCGCGGTGGCGGCGTTTGCCCTTGCCGTGAGCGCGCCGTCGGTGGCGCAGCAGGTGCTCAAGGTCGGCTCGACGCCGACCGGCATTCCGTTCACCTTCCTCGACACCAAGACCAATTCGATCCAGGGCATCATGGTCGATCTCGCCACCGAGATCGGCAAGGATGCCGGCTTTACCGTGCAGATCGAGCCGATGCAGTTCTCGGCGCTGATCCCCTCGCTGACCGCGAACAAGATCGACATCATCGCGGCCGCGATGTTCGCCACCGCTGCGCGCAAGGAGGTGATCGACTTCTCCGAGCCGGTCTACACCTATGGTGAAGGTTTGGTGGTGCCGAAGTCCGACACCAAGGCCTATGCCACGCAGGAGGACCTGAAGGGCACGGCGGTCGGCGCCCAGGTCGGGACGGCCTTTGTCGACGCGCTGAAGAAGACCGGGCTGTTCAGTGAGGTCAAGGTCTACGACACCATTCCCGACATCCTGCGCGACGTGAATGCCGGCCGCCTCAAGGCCGGCTTCGCCGACTATCCGATCCTCGCCTACAATCTGCAGCAGGGCAATTTCGCCGACGTCCGGCTGGTCGACGGCTACAAGCCCGTCACCGTCGGCACGGTCGCGATCGGCATCCGCAAGAGCGACACCGAGCTGCTCGCCAAGATCAACGCCTCGCTGGCGAAGCTGAAGGCCAACGGCACGATTGCGAAGATCCTCGAGAAATGGGGCCAGAAGGCGAGTGGGTCGTGACGGCGTGTGCCCCGATGAGAGTTGGCATTGAGCTTCACTGCATTCTCCGCGTCATTGCGAGGAGCGCTTGCGACGAAGCAATCCATCTCTCCGTGTTTGCGGACCGATGGATTGCTTCGCTCCGCTCGCAATGACGCTTCCATAATGTGAGCCGATGCAAAAATTCTTCCATGACGCCGTCGAGTTCGTGCCGATCCTGTTGCAGGGTGTCTGGCTGACCATCGTCGTCACTGTCGGTTCGCTGTTGCTGTCGACCGTGCTCGGGCTGGTGTGGGCCTTGATGCGGGTGTCCGGCATCCGCATCCTCGTTTGGCTCAGCGCCGCGCTGATCAATGTGATCCGCGGTATCCCGATCATCGTGCTGCTGTTCTACATCTATTTCGTGATGCCCGATTTCGGCATCGCGCTGTCAGCGCTGCAGGCCGCGATCATCGGGCTCGGCATCGCCTACTCGGCCTATCAGGCGGAGAATTTCCGCGCCGGCATCGAGGCGATCGACAAAGGGCAGATCGAGGCGGCGCAGACCATCGGCATGGGCTGGTGGCTCACCATGCGCCGCGTGGTGCTGCCGCAGGCGGTCAGGATCATCCTGCCGCCCTACGGCAACATCATGATCATGATGCTGAAGGATTCCTCGCAGGCCTCCACCATCACGGTCGCCGAGCTGGCGCTGCAGGGTAAGCTGATCGCCTCCTCGACCTTCAAGAACACCAGCGTGTTCACCCTGGTGGCGCTGATGTACCTCACCATGAGCATTCCGCTCATCCTGCTGGTTCGGCACTTCGAGAACAAGGCGAACCGCAAATGATCGAGCTCAGCGACGTCCACAAGAGCTTTGGCAAGGTCGAGGTGCTGAAGGGCATCACCGCCTCGGTCGCCAAGAGCGAGGTGGTCTGCATCATCGGTCCCTCAGGTTCCGGCAAGTCGACCATCCTGCGCTGCATCAACGGGCTCGAGAGCTATGATCGCGGCGAGATCAGCGTCGAGGGTGCGCGCGTTGACAACAACGACCGCTCGATCGTCGCGATCCGCACCCAGGTGTCGATGGTGTTCCAGCGCTTCAACCTGTTTCCGCATCGCACCGCGCTCGAGAACGTCATTGAGGGCCCGCTTTATGTGAAGAAGGAGCCGCGCGAGCAGGCGATCGCCCGCGGCCGCGCGCTGCTCGCCCAGGTCGGGCTCGCCGACAAGGCCGAGGTGCATCCGCCAAAGCTCTCCGGCGGCCAGCAGCAGCGCGTCGCGATCGCGCGTGCGCTGGCGATGCAACCGAAGGCGATCCTGTTCGACGAGCCGACCTCCGCGCTCGATCCCGAACTGGTCGGCGAGGTGCTGTCGGTGATGCGCAAGCTCGCCGATGACGGCATGACCATGGTCGTCGTCACGCATGAGATGGGCTTTGCCCGCGACGTCGCCGACCGCGTGCTGTTCATCGACGGCGGCGTCATCGTCGAGCAGGGCGCCGCCAAATCCGTCCTCAACCAACCGCAGCACCCGCGCACCCAGGATTTCCTGCGCCGCGTGCTGCACCCGCTGTGATTTGATCATGGTGACGTCGGGTCGAGAGGCTGCCGCATCGGCGCCGTCCTCCCTCTCCCGCTTGCGGGGGAGGGCCGGGGTGGGGGTCTCGCCACGAGTTGGAGTCATCGTGGGGAGAAAGCCCCCACCCGTATCGCATCTGCGATGCGACATAGCCGAAGCTTCGCTTCGGCGTTCTTCAAGAACGGTCGCCGAAGGCGACCTATGCTCCCCCGCACGCGGGAGAGGTGAAGGGAGTGCGTGGCAGCGCCTGCACATCCTCATCATCTCGTCTCAGTTCGGTAACTTCCTATGACCACTTCCACCCGCCTTCCTCTCCCACCCAGCCTCTATGCCGACACCGCGGTCGAGGCGACGCCAACACCCCCGCTAACATCGGACAAGACCGTGCCGGTCGCGATCATCGGCGGCGGCTTCACCGGCCTGTCGACTGCACTGCATCTCGCCGAGCAGGGCGTACTTGCCACCGTGCTCGAAGCGCAGGAGCCGGGCTGGGGCGCCTCCGGCAACAATGGCGGGCAGACCAATCCCGGGCTGAAGCACGACCCGGACCAGATCGAGCAGGATTTCGGCACTGAGCTCGGCCGCCGCATGATCGCATTCTCCTACGGCAACACCAACTTCACCCATGATCTGATCCGCCGCTACCAGATCCCCTGCGAGGCGCGGCAGAACGGCACGCTGCGCGCCGCCTACAATGAGGCGAGTGCTGCCGCGATCGCGACCACGGCGAAGCAGTGCATCCGGCGCGGCATGCCGGTGAAGCTGCTCAACGCCGCCGAGCTGCGCGAGATGACCGGCAGCGACCGCTATCTCTGCGCGATGCTCGATGCGCGCGGCGGCGATTTGCATCCGCTGAGCTACGCCCGCGGGCTGGCGCGCGCGGCGATCGGGGCCGGCGTTGCC
>NZ_LGHK01000270.1 GCF_001908235.1 Bradyrhizobium sp. NAS96.2 | reverse complement strand
TTCTGACGAGGGTGAGCTTCACTCCGCAAAAGCGGCAGTCATGATGTAATCGGTCCGGGACAGTTGCGATCTTCTCAGCTCGAAATAGATCCACGGGTGCCGCGCAATCGGTTTTGGAAATGGTGCCGCTCTTGCATTCGCGAAACCGGAATACGTTGTATTTCCAATTGTCAGGCGGGAGCTCGATTAACGCCGCGCGGCCCATGTAGGCCGCCAAAGCATAGCCTGCCATTCGCGACGGGTCCGAGGCCCATGGAGTCATACTCCTGAAGCCTACGGTACGGCGATTCACGCCCGCGCGGTCTGGCGTAATCCACACTGTGGACAACAATGCAATTTACTCGGAACGCGCGGCGCGACGCTTGCCCGCAGGCGGCGGTGGCAGGGAATCCGTCAGCATCTGCCTTAGATTGTCAGCCTGTTCCTTCGTCAGCTTCTCCGCGAACCGGCCACCCTTTTCCAATTGCGCCGGCCCCTTGAGTTCTCGATCGTAGACCATCCAGCCGGTGCCTCCTGTCCGAACGAGGAACCTAGCCTTCTGAGGTGCTGACTATTCAACGATACCTCCCCATTGATCCGGGGCGCCGTCTCAAAAATACACCGCGTAACGGCGTCTATTCCTGGGACACTGAATCCCCAGCAGGAAATCTAATGCAGGGGTCATGCCATCGAATCGCGGGGGCGGTGTCGCGGACGGAGCCTTGACCGATTGATGGTGGGTGGAACCTAGCTGCTCGCTAGGCTTCGTGGATTGCCGCCGGGACACGCCTTCAACCCGATCTCGATCAGCCGGCGCCATCTGGTCCCGGCGATGTTCATTTCCGATTCCGGGCGCGTCGCACCTTCTGGAATTCCTCGGGTCCCTTGACGAGCCGGCGCTTGCGGCTGGCCTCTCGAACTACAGTTTGCCGAGAGGCCGCATCGCTCACCTCTGGGCTACACGGGGGCTCGTTGCCAAATCGCCGAACGCAGCTTTGCGCAGCTCGATCGGAGCAGAAATGTCGCGCATCGGCTGTAAGCCTACTCCGGTGCCACGCACGACGACAGTTCCAAAATCAAAGATGCGACCCAGGACTGTCTGCTTGACGTCCAGTCCTTCGATGCGGTTGAAGTTGATTTCGATAGTGTCGCGGGCAATGAGACCTCGCTTTAAAACGATGCGATGGGTGGTGACAGCAATTTCCGTGGTAGCCCAACGGATGAACGCTTTCACAAGGGCGATCACACCGACTGTACCGAACGCGAAGAACACAAAACCGGCAACGGTGCTCTTTCTGGCACCCAGGTCGGCCGCGGCGAACGCGGCAATAGCTAAGACCGCCATGGGAGTCGCGAATATTATCCAGTGCAAGCCCGTCTCGTAGACGATCTCTTCGTTAGGCCCCAATACGCGATCAATATATTTCATCGATGCAGTGCCTCCCACCAGCAATCCAATCGCAACAGTTGAGCGAGCGCAAGCGAAGGGGCACTTCAGTGACCGACCGTCACATTTCCGGGCACCTAAACGCCTTGCCTAAGGACGCCTGCCGCGAGAGGATCGACCAACATCCGGGGAGGGCAGAATGCCTGATTTCAAGGTCATCGACGGCGACGGGCCCGGCAAGGAAGAGCGCGAGAAGCAAGAGCGAGAGTATGAAGAGCAGCGCGCTCGTGACTGGGCAAAGAGTGATGTTGAGCGGACGCTTTCCGGCTTCTCTGCTGCACTGCTGCGCACAATGGCTGGCAGCGAAACCGAGTCGATTTACCTCATGCGTCGCCTTGTCGATTTCCTCGATGCACTCAATAAGTTTCGAGACGTGATGGGCCGCGGGGTCAGTGTCGTCGAGCTTCAAGAGATACTTCGCGTTCCTACGACAGAGCCCGATTACTCTGACGACGATTGGCGTCACCGTCATTGGATCCGCGAACACGGGATGGACGTCATCGTCAAAGGTGCGCTGCGCCTGGCGGCGCATAAGATCCTTGGCGAAGAGCCGCATTTTGGAGGGAAATACTCAGAGGATGTGATTCAAGACGGGATCAAGACCTTAGAGGAGTTGAAGCGGCCGCCAAAACCGCGGCCGCCGTTAGTGAAGGGGCTCTCCAAGTGGGATGACGTTGTCGACTTAGGCCCTTCGAAGCCTAGCGGCGCCACCAAGCGAGCGGTTGATCAGCCCGTGGTGGCCCAACCACGCAAGCGCCAATCAGATCAGGGATTCAGCGAAGGCGATCTCAAGGAACTGCGAAAGGCGATAAAGGCGAGAGACAGCAAGCGCATCGCCGAGCTCACTTCGAAGATCGGGCGCCGTCCGATCAAGGAATAGATCGCCAACCTTCAGGGGCCCAAGCGGAGTTTTACGGGTTTGGCTGAGTCGGCGGGTTTGGCGGGACAACAAAGCCGCGGGTGTTGGCAATCTGCGCCAAAGCCTCTTTTAAGCGCTTAAACCTGCTTTTGTTTGCCATTTCAGGAACGCATTCGATTTGCGAATGAGACTTTTCAACGACGGTACCCGGCGTTGAGCGCATCGCCGATCGCCGGCGAGGGCTGGGCCGGTCCCTGGAACGCTTGCATGCGCGCGTTCCACGCCTGGCACGCAACGGCATCGGCTTTCTTGCGCGTCTCTTTGGCCTGCACGGCCAGATGCCGAGCCGACGTTCCGAATAGGTATTCGCGAGATCTCGATCCCATGGCCGCTCAATACTGTGCAGCGGACGGGTGTTCTGCAAGCCGATCTCTGAAATGCTGCGAGCCGTCTCGCAGAGCGAAATTGCTCCGGGGATTACTCCGGGGATTCGGTGCCTCCAATGCCGGCAAACACCCGCAATGTCCCGCAAATGTTCTCGTCCTAGCGCGTCGGAAAACTGCGGCAAAAAGCGGTAAATCTCTTTGATGCTTCGCGATTTTTGTTGGCGATCCCGGCAGGATTCGAACCTGCAACCCGCGGAGTAGAAATCCGCTACTCGGCCGTTCGGCGGCGGTTTGAGCGCCTGTCCAAAAGGCAAACGCCGGAAATGTTCCCTATTCGCCGCTTTCGGTAAATCATTGAAATCGCTGCAAATGCGATGCCCTCCGAGCCACCACAAACTCAACTGTGCCGTTGAGTCTTCTTCGTTGAGCGTTTTTGGCAATCTCGCGACAGGTGTGATGTGTGTCCCCGTTGTGCCCCAGCTATTTCTGGGCACGCATCAAGGGAACAAGGTCTGCAACCTATTGATTTGTTTGGATTAATGGTGGACGCACAAGGGATCGAACCTTGGACCTCTCCCGTGTGAAGGGAACGCTCTCCCGCTGAGCTATGCGTCCGGGATATGACGTGCCAAAGGCCGCTGGTCGGTGGCCGGTCGATAAAGGCGCTTCGTCAGAGCGTGCGATTTACGAAGTGCCGGGTAGGGGTGTCAAGCCAAACCCTGCGTAAATCAGGCGCCCTGCTGACGGGCGCGGGAGGCGTGTGACTGCAGCGCCCGGATGCGTTCGGCGAGCGTGCCGCCGCCTTCGGGCATCCCGCTGCCCGGCGAGACGCCGTTTGCGGCACCGTTGGCGGGCTTGGCGGCGGGCTGCGAGGCGATCTTGGCCGGCACGGTCGGCTCCGCCGCCAGCATGGCCTCGATCGCCGAATTGGGGCCCTCGAGCTGGATCGCGAGCTTGGCCACTTCGGCCGCGATGTCGTTGATGCGTTCGCGCAGCAGCGCGTTCTCCATCCGCTCGGTCGCCCAGGAGCTCTCGGCCTGCTGCTGGATCGCGTTGATGTCGCGCTGCAGCTTGCCGCGTTCGTCGCGGGCTGTGCGCAGCTGTTCCTCGACCGCGGCCTTCTCCTGGCGCAGTTTCTCGAGCACGGACGATTTGCCGCCGCCTGCCGCGGCGATCTCCTCGCGCAGCTCCTGCACCGTCCGCTCGGCTGTCGCGTTGGCCTGCTTGAGCTGGCTGTTCTCGAATTCACGCTCGGCGAGCAGCTTGCCCTGGGTCGCAAGCCGCGTCTCGAGGTCGCTGACGCGGTTGCCGAGCATCTCGGCCTCCTTGACCTGGACGATCAGCTGGCGGTCGAGGTCGGTGACGCGCTGGCTCAGGTTCTCGACCCGGCCGCGCGCGTCGGTGAGATCGCGCGTCACGGTTTCCGACTGGCTGCGCTCCTGGGCGAGGCGGGCCTCGGTGGCCGCGAACTCCCTGGCGGCATCGCCGACCCGGTTCTTCAACTCCTCGACCTGGGTCCGCACCGCGACCAGTTCGACCTGGCGGCTGTCGGCGGCCATCGAGCGGTCGTTGAGCTCGGCGTTGATCCTGCCAAGCTCGCCCTGCTTGTCGGTCAGCGCCTGCTCGGCGGTGCGCAGCAGCTCGGTCTTGGCGCCGAACTCCTCCTCGGTGGCGCGAAGCTGCTCCTTCATCGCCTTCTCGCGCGCCTCCATCGCGAAGATCGCGGCGTTCTTCTCGCCCAGCTCGATCTTCATGCGGTTGATCGCGTCGGTCTTCTTGCCGAGCTCGGCGAGCTGGCTCGTGGTCTTGCTCTTGAGCTGGTCGACGCTCATCTCGAGCCGGCGGGCCGACATGGCGAATTCGGCGCGGAGCTGGTCCTTGTCGGCCTGGATCTCGGCCATCGACAGCGGGGTGGCCGCCTCCATCCGGCGCGTGGTCAGCCGCACCGCCCGGTTATGCACCAGGGGGACGATCATCAGGCCGCACAGCATCGAGATCAGGAAACCGATCGCCGCGTACATGATCGGCTCGATCATGAAGGGTCACTCCAAAGAAAGAAGGAATTTGTTAATCACAATGCCACGCCGGGCCGGCCAAAGGCCAGCCCGTTTGCCGCGTTAAGGTGAATCGCTAACCGTGCCGGAGCGCTTGGCGCTAAAGACTCGTTCGATGCAGCGACCTAGAACGGGTTCCAGGTCGCGCGCGGGGTGTATTTCAGATAGCCGACGCTGGCGCCGAGCCGCAGGCCGATGCCCGAGCGAATCGGGACCAGCACGATGTTGTTGGCGGTCAGCGCCGTCATGCCGAAGCCGCCGACGATATAGGCGGAGCCGTCGATGCCGACGAAGCGCTGATAGATCGCCTGCGTCGAAGGCAGGTTGTAGACCAGCGTCATGGTGCGGGCGCCGTCGCCGCCCCAGTCGAAGCCGACCGAGGGACCCTGCCAATAGACCCTGAGGTCGCCGGCGTTCTTGGTGTAGAGCGTGCCTTCGCCGTAGCGCAGTCCGGCGACGAACGCGCCGGAGCCTTCCTCGCCGAGCACATAACCGTTGGGCAGACCCCATTGGCTGACCGCGCGCTCGATCACGGAGGCGAGCCCGCGCGAGACGTTGCCGAAGAACTTGTGGCCGGCGCCGACCAGCTCGTCGGGCCCGTAAGTATACGGGGTCGGTTCACGCTGCGGCGGCGGATATTGCGGTGGTGGGGGCTGCTGCGCGAACGCCCCTGCGCTCCAGCACATCAGCGCGGCAAACGCGACCGCGGCAAGGCGTGATGCGAAAGTCATTAAGAACCCCTGCTATCGAAATCCGGGCGCTGCCCTTTAACCTGATGCCAACAGGCACGGCTCTAGGTTGCGCCCGGTGTCCCCTCGACTCGGATGTTATCGGTATCAACTATGACGGCACAACGGCAGGAAAGATATGGATCGTGCCGGGGCATGGCGTTTTTCGGCCTGTTGGCGGGCATTTTGGCGGCCATCTGCCATGCTTTGCCCGTTCAGGCGACCACGACCGAGCGCGTGGTGACGAACCGCTACTCTGGCCTTGCGATCGAGGGATTCGATCCGGTCGCCTATTTCACCGACGCTGCCGCCACCCAGGGGCAGCCCGAATTCGAGGCCGCCGAAAGCGGCGCGATCTGGCGCTTCCGCAACGAAGGCAACCGCGCTTCGTTCGTGGCGCATCCTGAAATCTATGGTCCGCAGTTCGGCGGCTACGATCCGACCGATCTGGTGCGGGGCGTGACCTGCGCCGGCAATCCGCGATTCTGGGTCGTCGTCGGGAACAGGCTCTATCTGTTCAACCGGGAACACAGCCGCGATGCCTTCGCCGCCGATCCCGCGCGCTTCCTGAAGGAAGCCGCGGCGCGCTGGCCGGAGCTGGAAGAAGATCTCGCGCAGTAGTCAGCTCCTTGTTTGAGCATGATCCTTTCGGAAAACCGCTTCGCACTTTTCCGGATCATGCTTTAGGCCGCGGCGGGGTCGCCCCAGGCAATGAATTCCGGCACCAGAAAATCCTCGCGGCCGAGCCCGAAATGCAGGGGGTGCCCGTGCGAATCGGTCACCTTGCCGCCGGCCGCAACGACCACCGCGTGACCGGCCGCCACATCCCATTCGGAGGTTGGCGAGAGGCGCGGGTAGATGTCGACCGCACCCTCGGCGACGCGGCCGAACTTGACCGCCGATCCCAGCACGGCGCGGACTGCGCCGCCGCGTTCGTCGATGAAGGCTTCGGTGCGCGCATCACCATGTGAACGGCTGACCGCAACGGTCCAGGGCGCGCCGCGCGGCGGGCAGGGACGGGTCCTGATCGGCACGGCGTGCGAAGCCGCGCCGCCCTGCAATGTCAATCGCTCCGCGCCCTTGCCGACGATGCCGCGCCAGATCAATCCGAGCGCCGGCGCACCGACGATGCCGAGCAGCGGCATGCCGTGCGTGACCAGCGCCACATTGACGGTGAACTCGTTGCGGCCGGCGACGAACTCCTTGGTGCCGTCGAGCGGATCGATCAGGAAGAAACTGTTCTTGTAGGGTGGCGTCGCCAGATGGACGCGCTCCTCCGACAGCAGCGACACATGCGGCGCCAGCCGCGTCAGCCCTTCGACGATGACGTGGTCGGCGGCGAGATCGGCTTCGGTGACCGGCGAGCCGTCGCTCTTGCCGGTCACATTCATGGCGGAACGATTGACCGCAAGAATCGCCTCGCCGGCGCGGATCACGAGCTCGGTCAGCTGGTCGAGCAGCGTGGCGGCCTTGTCGCAGTCGAGGGCGGGCGATTGTGCCTTATTCATGGGCGGCTCTCATATCCTGTTCGTCTTCCCCTGAGATCATGATGCCAGCCCCGCCGCAAGCTGGCAGCATCCGTCTGCCCGGTGTATCAAGCCGACAGGCATGCGTGATTCGCACTCCTCGGTCGGCGTGCGGCTTTCCAGGAAACAATTGATGTCTGGCACTTCGTCTCCCGGTCCCGCTCCCGATGCGCTCGAGCTCGCGGCGCTGTTGTGCTCGCGGGTCTGTCACGATCTCATCAGTCCGGTGGGCGCGATCGTCAATGGGCTTGAGGTCCTTGACGACAATCCGAAGCCCGAAGATCGCGACTTCGCGCTCGATCTGATCCGCAAGAGCGCCAAGACCGCGTCGGCGCGGCTGCAGTTCTGCCGGCTGGCATTCGGTGCCGCCGGTTCCTCCGGCGCGCAGATCGACCTCGGCGATGCCCAGAACATGGCGAAGGGGCACATCGAGGACGGCAAGGTGACGCTGACCTGGAATCTGCCGCGGCTGCTGCTGCCCAAGAACCGGGTCAAGCTGCTGCTCAACATGCTGATCATCGCGCAGCAGACCATCCCGCGTGGCGGCACGCTCACCATCGATCCGGTCGGCGAGGGCGAGACCATGAGCTTCCGCATCCAGGCCGCGGGCCTCAATGCGCGCGTGCCGCAAAACATCGTCGACCTGCTCAATGCAAGCTCGTCGAACACGGTCGACGCACATGCCGTGCAGCCGCATTACACGCGCCTCCTTGCTGAGGCCTGCGGTTTGAAAGTGACGCTCGCGCTCGACGGCGACAAGGTCATTATCGCAGCGTCCTGAACGCGGCTGCGGCAACATCATTAATCAAAGGTTACGACGGGCCGCGCGATTCAATCGCGCGGCCTTATCTCTTTGTTGATCCCGTTCTTTTCCATTTACTCAACCAAACTTAAACGCTTTGCGGACAAGCTGACCCAAGTTCCGTCAGGCGCGTGGATGTCGCGCGCCGCAGCGTTTTCGGCGTTTTTCGAAGGTTGGTTTCATGGACGATCTGTTGCGCGAGTTCCTGACGGAGAGCAGCGAGAGCCTGGATACGGTCGACAACCAGCTGGTGCAGTTCGAGCAGGATCCGAACAACGCGAAGATCCTGGACAACATTTTCCGCCTTGTGCACACGATCAAGGGGACC